>JAOZRE010000107.1:9310-12954 GCA_029940215.1 bacterium
AGATTACCTGATGCTGGAAATTGCTGAAAAAACGGTCATCAAGATCCAGAAAAATCAGGTTGCAGATGTCGTCAAAAGCAGTCCCCAGAAACAGGTTTCTGAAGAGCCTGCTGAAAAATAATCCTCGTTCAATCCAACAATTAACTTTTAGAATGGCCCCATGAAAATTCCGTGGAAAGGACTCGCCATATTGGCAGTGTTGATAATTGCAATTGGAATGGATATTCCGACCCTGCTGACGTTTATGCCAGTGGAAGAATCCGTCAAGCAGCAGAAGCTCGAAACGGATTTGCAAAAGATGCAGGAGACCATGGCACCCCTGAAAAAAATTCAGCTTGCCCTGGTAGAATTGCAGAAGAATCGAATTCGACTTCTGGTGGAAAAGGGAACCACATATCCCGATAACCACCCTATCTTGAAGGATATTCTGAAGGATAATTTTACAGTTGAAAGTGGAAATGATGGAATTCTGCTGAGGATGAAATCGTCGGCTGACGAGGATGTGTTTATTTCGGATGTTGCCAATCAGCTCAACGGCATGCTTTCAAATGTCAGAAAAATAAAGAATATCCGTATCCATGATCTGCAGCACGCCATTGTATTTGAAGTGGAGCCGGGAAAACGGTTATCTCATCTAGCGGAACCGTTGAAGACCCTTCTTGGAGATGATTATGAGATCTCCTACCGCGAAGCGCAAAGCCTGTACCTGACCCGTGAAAAGCAGTTGGAGAACGTCATCAGCCTGGGACTGGATCTCCAGGGGGGTATGTACCAGGATATAGGCGTGAAGGTGGATGAGGTGGTTATCTCCGTTCTGGACCGACTGGTTGAGGAACTGGAAGACAACCTGATCAATGATAACATCAATTACGATTCCGTTACCCGCGTCAGCAATTCTCAGATTGAACTGCTGCTGGAGACTGATGAGTCCTTTGAGCTGACAGGAGAAGAGTACAAGAGGCTTCTGGAGCGGAATTATGACATCAGCAGCCAGGATGGCGGTTATCTGATAACCTTGAAAGAGGATGAAGTCGGCCGAATCAAAAAAAGGGCCATCAACCAGGCTCTGGAAACCATCCGGAATCGGATTGATCAGCTGGGGGTTAAGGAACCCTCGATCCAGCTTCGCGGCGAAGATTCCATTATCATCCAGCTACCAGGTCTGAAAGATCAAGACCAGGCCCGACGAGTGATTGGTACAGTGGCTGTGCTGAATTTTCAGCTGGTCGCCAGCAAGGGATCAATCGAAAATCCCGGTAAGGACCAGGTGATCATGTATGAGGAAATTCGAGACCCAACGACTAAAGAGGTGCTCTCGACACGGCCATACCTGCTGGAAAAGAAAATTCAACTGCAGGGTAACCGGGTGCGGGACAGTCGTGTGGGATTTCTGCCCACGACAGGTGCTGCCTACGTCAGCCTCTCACTGGATGATCGCGGTAAGGAGGAGTTCGCAGAAGTTACACGCAATAATGTTGGCCGTCTGCTGGCCATCGTACTGGACGGTAAGGTCCAGTCTGCTCCCCGGCTGAATGAAGAAATAGCCGGTGGTGAGGCGCAGATCAGCGGAAGCTTTACACCGGAAGAGGCAACAGAATTGGCGCTGGTATTGAGGTCAGGTGCCCTGCCGGCTCCGATTGTGATCAACGAAGAGCGAACCGTTGGGCCATCTCTCGGGATTGATTCCATCAACAAATCGATGTATGCGCTGGCACTTGGTTTTGTGGCCGTCATGATTTTCATGGTTGTCTATTACAATGTGGCAGGACTGTTTGCAGTGCTGGCTCTGGTATTCAACCTGATACTGATCGCGGCAGCACTGGCCTATTTTCAGGCGACACTGACACTGCCGGGGATGGCAGGGATTGTACTGACGATTGGGATGGCAGTAGATGCCAACGTTCTGATATTTGAGAGGATACGGGAGGAGATAACCCGTGGCAGTCCGATACGAACGGCCATTAACACCGGCTTTCAGAAAGCAACGATCACCATTTTGGATTCAAACATTACCACCATCCTGGCGGCGATTGTACTTTTTCAATTCGGAACCGGCCCCATCCGGGGTTTTGCCATCACGCTTTCCATCGGTATTGCAGCCAGTATGTTCACCAGTATCATCGTGGGTCGTCTGTTCTTTGAATTGGTATACCTCAGAAGGGCACGACTCGAGAAAATTTCAATTTAGGTTGGATAATGAAGATATTTAAGACCACTCCCCAGTGGGATTTTTTAGGGAAAAAGAAGATTACGGGTGTTATTTCAGGCCTTTTGGTGCTGGCTGCGATAATCGGTTTGTTTGGAAAAAACCTGACATTGGGTATCGACTTCAAGGGTGGAACCCTGATCCAGATTCAGTTCCAGGAAGAGCCGGATTTGGGTGTTATTCGTGATCTCTTCCAAAAGAGGCTGAAGACCAGTGTCAATATCACCACTTTTGGCGAGAAGGCTGAAAACGAGGTGATCGTCACGCTGTCTGAAGAGTCTATGAGAGACAAGCGCAAAAAGCTGTCAAACATGGTCCACGTCATTTTGAGCAAATCGTTCAAAGATTTTGACATTCGAAGGGTGCTGAGTGTCGGGCCGAAGGTGGGTACTGAGTTGAGGACCAAGGCTATTCAGGCCGGATTTTACGTGATGATCGGGATTTTGATCTATATCGGGTTCCGTTTCAAGTTTCATTACGGTATCGCTGCTGTTGTGGCGCTTTTCCATGATGTGCTGCTGGCGCTGGGTGTGTTTGTGTTTATGGAAAAAGAGTTTACCCTGACCATTGTGGCAGCCGTGCTGACGATTATCGGTTACTCTCTGAATGATACCATTGTGGTCTTTGACAGGATTCGGGAAAATGTGGCGCGCTTTCCGAAACGCCCACTGGAAGAGGTGATCAACCTCAGTATCAACGAGAGTTTAAGCCGGACCATCCTGACATCTGTGACCACCTTTTTGGTTGTATTTGCACTGTATGCACTGGGCGGCGACATCATCCACGATTTTGCCTTTGCCATGCTGATAGGCCTGGTGGTTGGAACTTACTCTTCCGTATTTGTTGCCAGTCCGGTGATTATGTATTTCGACCCGGACAATTTTCAGAAGACGCATCTTTACAAGCTATCAAACCAGGTCTGGGATCAGATCCAGCAGGTTTTTTCAAAGAAAAAAAGCGTCAAATAGAATCAATGGTGCGATCGGATTGAAGCAGAAATGAGCCAAGTTAATATAATTACATCTTACAAGGAAACGATTGCCCGAAGGGTCATCGAGCTGCTTCAAACGGAATTCGGGATTCAGGAGATCGATCAGGCCCAGTTCAAGTTCGAGGTTCCCCCTGACGCAAAAATGGGACATCTGACCTTTGCCTGTTTCCCATTGGCACGAGTCGCGAAAAAGGCCCCCCCTCTCATTGCAAAGCAGCTGGCTGAAAGTTGGGGCGATTCCCCTTTGTTCAGGGATGTAACCGCAACCGGTCCCTATCTGAATTTCTTTTTTGATCCCACATCCCTTGCGACTGAGCTGATTCCTGCCTGTATTTTCAGTAGGTTGTATGGCGATAATCAGAACGGATCCGGCAAGACCCTGTTGCTGGAGTACTCCTCCCCTAACACCAATAAGCCCCTGCATCTCGGACACTGCCGGAATAATCT
>JAOZRE010000108.1:0-12384 GCA_029940215.1 bacterium
AATCGAAGAGGAGGGCGCGAACGCTCTGGGTGCCGTTATCAATGGCAAGGATATGTGTCTTTTCAGTCATCGGTTTCTTCAGGAAACGGGTTACGTGCTTTTCTGATCAGGATGCGGCCAACGCCTCTCTGAAGCCGTCGAATATCGTCACGGCTGCAACCGCAGACTCACCAAACGCATCCACTTTCATCTCTTCTGCCAGCCGTTCAGAGCAGCAGGCCCCGCCAATGGCGATCCGGGTTTTTTCTCTGATTCCAGCCTCAGTTAAGGCCTCAACAACATCCTTGATGCTTGTCACCATCGTTGTCAGTAGAACCGAGAGTCCAACCAGCTGAATATCCTGATCCTTCATGGTTTCCAGTATGGTCTCTGCGGATACGTCTGCACCCAGATCCACCACTTCGTAACCGGAGGCCTTCAAAATCATCCCCAGAATATTCTTTCCGATCTCGTGGATATCGCCCTTGACGGTTGCAATGAGCACTTTGCCTTTTTTACCGGACTCTCCAGGCGCCATTTTTGTCTGCAGATAGTCAGTAGCCACCGTCACAACCTCTCCAGCCATGATCAGTTCCGCCAGAAAATAGTCGCCGGCATCAAATCTCTCGCCAACACCATCGAGCCCTTTGCTCAAACCCTCTTCGATGATTCCAATCGGCGTCAGTCCCTCATCCAGGCATTTTTTAACCAGATCCAGAATAATTTCATCATCCATGTTTATCACTGCATTTTGTACATCAATCAGACACTCTTTCATCTGCCTCTCCACTAAGTAGATTTTGGATAGGATACGTTACGGTTAAGGTGATTTAACTGATATTCCCTGAAAATCATCCTCAGACAATATCTCGTTCAGGATGGTTTTAATCCGGGACTTTTCTATTCCCATAACATTTATGTTCAACGTCAACAGGACAGAATCTGATGGGTGTTGCCATTGCCCCTTGACCTGAATACCTGTTTTTGTGGAAACATAGCTCACCTGAAAATAGTCTGTGTTCTGCCCTTTGCAGAAACCTTTGATATGCCCAAGAAACACAGGCTGATACGCTACAATGGCTTCGGCAACTGCTTCAAAAAACTCAGTTACAACGGTCTTAAGATCTCGTTGGATAATTCGGATCTCCAGTTCAGCCGCGAGGGAATTAACATCATCACCTGTCATAGCAGGTCCTCAAGTAGAGAGTCTTCCAGATCGGTTGTTAACGTCACGTTGATCAAATCTGCCTTCGGATTGAGCTCTTTGACCAGCTCTTCGGCCTCCTTAAGATTATCTGCCGATGCCACATCTGTTTTTGTGATCAAAACAGTTTCTGAAACCTCTATTCCGGATGAGAGTAGGGGATAGACTGCTTTCTTCAACAGGTCTATGCGGTCGCTGTCCACCAGGGCAATGTTTTTGAAGGTATCAGACTGCTCCTTTGTTCGCTTGTCAAAAATGGCATTGATATCCTCCGGCCTGGCGATTCCGCTGGGTTCAATGAGAATATAGTCCGGATGGTAGCTACTGACCGCATCATCCATTGCACTCTCGAAACCAGTAACCGCCGTACAGCAGATGCAACCACCCAGCACCTCCCATACATTGGCTCCCACCTGCTTCAGCATTTGATTGTCGATGCCGACATCTCCGACCTCATTAATAATCACAGCAAATGTCTGCTGCCTTGAGGTCAGGTGTCGCATCATCTGCTGCAGCAGGGTTGTTTTGCCGGAACCCAGAAAACCGGTGACGATCACAGTTCGCATACCTGCCTGTTAAGTGATGTTAATAGGGTAGGTGCCATACTTCTCAACAGCCTCCCGCACCGCTTTGATGTTGCTCATGGGAACCCGCCATGGCATGCAGCAGGTCGGGGTGATGATGAGCCTGCCATCCCCACCCAGCTTTTGAATCACCTCTTTCACCCGGTTTTCAACATCTTTTTCAGTACCGCTTTCCATCTCGGCATTGACATGAAGCCCGCCCATGATGGTGATCTCAGGGAATTTCTCCCTGAATTTGACCCACCAGTCAAGATCCAGTGGATGACTGGCGTTTACAGCAAGAATGTAGACCCCTTCTTCCTGCAACTTTTCGATCATCTCGATATGATAAGGCTTGAAACCACAATTATGAATAATCATGGGCAGGCCGGAGGCCTTGGCAAAGCGGGCAATGAACTGCCCTTCAAACTTCCAGGCGTCATCGAAGCTCAGCATGTGTTGGTTAAAGGCATAGGCCGCTTCAAAAATATGGGAAGGAGTCCCCACCAGTTTACAGAAGGCCTGATAGTAGTCCCACTGAGACTCATAAATCTTCTCACAGAGTTTCAAGAGAAGATCTGGATTCTGAATCACATCCAGGTATGCCTGGCTGCCTCTCAGCATCTGCACACTGGACCAGGTAAGGCTGGGGGCTGCGTTCCCTGCACCCATACCGGTTTTTTCATGTACAATGGACATGGCCTTGAAGATGGTTGGCCAGGGCTCCACTTTTGTATGATCCGGAATCACCAGATTTTCGATATCCTCTTCGGTCTTGCATACAACCCCTTCTCTGATAAAGGGGGTGGTATAGTCTTTCCAGACAAAAGCCTCGGGTTTGCCATTGGCTCTGGCAAAGGCCAGTCCTTCAAAGGGTCCGCAGTAAGGATTTGCTGCCAGCGACATGCCGTCACCGCCCAGGTAGTCATTTACCAGGATGGATTTTTCAGCCAGTATTTCCGGGGTAGCCATCATTTCTCTGATAGTCAGGCCGGCTATTCTGGCTGAAACGTCCTCCGACGTCAGAAAATAGAGTGGTACCCGGTCCGGGATACCCCCCAGAATAGTGTTTGCCACCCTGTCATGACAAGCTTGATAATCACGCGCCATTATAATTTCTCCTTATTTGGCTACCATTTCCCGAACGATTCGGAGTCCCTGCCAGGCATCAAAAGCATAAGCGTCTGCACCGACCAGTGCGGCATTTGTTTCGGTCACCGCAGCACCACCGATAATAATATCAGACTTGATTCCGTTGTCTTTCAGCAGTGCGATTGTTTCCGCCATTTTCGAAACACCTGTAGAGATCAGGGAAGACATGCCGATCACATCCGGGTTCAGCTCTTTCGCTTTTTCAAGGAAAATAGCCGGCGGAGTGTCTTCGCCAAGATCGTGTACTTCATATCCATCACCTTCCAGCACGGAAATAAAAACATTTTTCCCGATATGGTGAATATCCCCTTCAACAGTTCCCATGATGACCCGGCCTGACGATTTACTGTCCTCCGAGACCATATGAGGTCGGATTTTATCCAGGACGTTCTTCATGATCTGCCCGCTGAAAACCAGCTCCGGCAGGAAAAACTCCCCCGCTTCAAATTTCGTTCCTATGGTTTCCAGGGCGGGTGAGAGTCCATTCGCTATAATATCAGCTGGAATTACGCCTTGCGTGAGGGCTTCATCTATGACCTTGAGCAGGTCATCTTCGTTGAATGCCAGCAGCTGTTCCGACATTGCGGCAAATAGTGTCTCGCTCATTGTTATGCATCTCCGATTCGAGTTCTAAAAAAAAGTGGCTATCACCCCGATGTTATGTAATGGGATACGCACCGTATTCTTTGACAGCGTCGATCATCACCTTCAGTTTGGCGGAAGGCACCGAGTCTTCGCTGTGTACCGGGCTGAGGAGGAATCGTCCACCGGGGCCCAGTTTTTTGATCAGCTCCTTGACCTTTTCAACAATCTCCTCATCTTTGGATCGTTCAGATAACAGGTAGTCGATCCCAACACCACCGACAATGGTTAGCTGATCACCATGAATTTCTTTTTCTTTGAAGATGTCAACATTGGAGGTATTTTCATAGGCATGCGCCCCATCTGCACCCCAATTGATGAAATAGTCAAACAACAGGGTGTTGTCTCCACAGGAGTGCATAATATACTTGCCACCGCGATCATGAACATTCTTGATAATCCGGCGATAACGCTCTCCAAAAATCTCGTCAATCATGGCAGGCCTCATAAAAGGTCCGGTCTTATAAGCAAAGTCATCGGTTTGAAATACCCCCGGAGCACCAGCTTCCAGGATGGCCGTGTGCGTCTTGATGGAAATCTCTTCCAGCAGATCCAGGAAACGCTCGACATAGGCAGGATTTTTCTTGATCCAGAGCGGTACCTTTTCGATGCCGAATGTCCAGTTCATGGATTCAAAGAGGCCACCAAAAAAACCGTACCCGAATATGCAGGCCTTTTCGCCATTTTTTTTCATGAACATCTTATAATATTCATAGGCACGATGCGCCACATCATCAGGATCAGGCCAGTAGGGCCAGGCATCAAAATCTTCGGGACTTTTGATCCCTGCCTCCCTGTACATGTAGGTCATATTGCCATATCCATCATCAATCACAGAGCACAAAGCACCTGAAGTCAAGGCCAGTGTATTGGCGTCGGGGACTTTCCAGGTATCGTCATAATAGACCCACATCCCATCAAATCCCATTTCCACCTGGGCCTGGTTCCGGTGGTGCAGGGTTTCCGCCAGACTCTGCCGGAGCGGATCAGGCTCAGAATGGGGATGCCCTTCCCGTTCCACCGAATTAATCCAGGGCGTATAAAATTTCCCGGTTAGAGACGATGGCTGCTTTCCAAGAATTTCATTGGCTTGCCGGGCCTCCAACTGGGCACTGAAAACGGGAACCCGGTCTACGGGTTTTCCTTCCATTGTACGCAACACTCTCTCGACAGGACTCATGGATGTCATAAAAAGTACCTCTGATTAAATGTAAGCTTAAAAATTTACTACGCTTTTCAAGTTTCCCGTTGAAAAGGGCGTAACAAGTCCCCCTTGAAAAGGGGGATATACTGCTTAAATTCACAACTTTAACTGAACAGTAACGATCATTGTAGCTCCTTCACCCATTCCTTGATCACAGAAACGGTTGGCGACCTCCCTTCTGCTTTGACCTTGTATTTCGCAGTCACCAATGCAGGCGTTGCGGTTATTCCATAGCTCAGGATTTCGGTTTGATCCGTGACCGTGCTGATCGAAATATCGGCACCCAGTTCCTGCAGCGCCTGTTCAACCAGCGGCCTGAGCTGGTCGCACTCCGCGTCATCTTTTCCCAGAATAACGACAGACCCTTTTTTAGCGCTGATCTTATGGCTCAACTTTTCCAGTATCCGCTTTTGAATGGCCGCAATCAGCTCATCTTCGGGCGGAATACGGGAGACGAAGGTGATTTTTCCATCGATGCAGATCGTGGGAATATTTTTTACCATCAGCGAAGTCATGAATTGCACTGACTCCTGATGTTTGATCTTGTGTTCCCGCCATTCGACTATATTGTTGAACTGGGGTGCGATCTTTCTGACAGACTCCACCATATATTGGCACGGGGGGCAGGACTCTGAGTCGAGGGTAATAATATCGATGATGACCTTTTCCGATTTCCCATAATCGGACATATCCAGCATATCATCTGCTTTTTCGTATCCCTGCAGGGTTTTGATGATCTCCTGCTGGTAGGGACTATGAAGAAATTCGGTGACCGCTTCAAGATTTTGTGGCGGTGTCGCATAAGGAAGATCACACCCAGGGGCGAGAATGAACCCCTTGTTCCCTCCAACTTCCAGACATTCCTGGGCGTTGCGCATGGCATCATTTTCGTCTCCCAGCAGCAGGATTACAGTTAACTGCATATTACCGCCAAAACTGATACCTTTGGCCAGGCAGATATCCCTTACAAAATCCAGGGGTATGTTCTCATCCACCGATACGTTGTCCGGACCGCAA
Source organism: bacterium (assembly GCA_029940215.1). Classification (GTDB taxonomy): domain Bacteria; phylum SAR324; class SAR324; order XYD2-FULL-50-16; family XYD2-FULL-50-16; genus JAHJRI01. The sequence continues at coordinate 5,762 of JAOZRE010000108.1, forward strand.
TCGCACATCACTTCAATATTCTGCTGGGCATGACCGCAGACGAAAAACGAGCTGAGCGCATCGTTCTCCCGGATATGGCTGAACAATCGTTTTGACGGCTCCATCACAAACTGCCGGAAATGATCCGGCCCAATCTGGCTGGTCATGGGATCTACGACTGCGATCACATCGCAACCCGCCTCGATATAGTAGTCAGACATGGCTGTGGACACTTGGCAACAGTAGTCAAACAGCTCTTTAACAAAGGATTCATCCTTATACATTTTCATAAAGATGTCCGTACCGAAGAGATGCAGAGCCAGAGTGAATGGACCGGTAATCAGCCCGTAAAGCGCAATGTCCGGGTATTTCTCCCTGAGCACCCTTGTGGCAGACAGAATCAATGGCAGGCGGCCCTCTGTTTTCTGCGGGATATGCAGATCTGAAATAGACCTCCCATTCTGTAGTGGGTGTGTACTGACCGCTGGCGGATTTTCCGCGCCCCACAACAGGTCACACCCCAGGATCTCGGCCTCGATCTGCAGATCAAAACAGACCGGAATACCATCCGGCTTGTACTTCTCAATGGCAGCCTCGGCCCCTTTGATCATGTGCGTTTCGGACTTCAAATACTCCTCGGCATTGACTCCCAGCAGGTACCCGCCATGACACCCCACGAACGGAACCCATGGCGCGCGTTCAGTCTCTTCCAGCCTTATCGTTGCCTTGACTAATTCTTTTCCATCCATCCTGATTTTTCCTGCTTTAAATGTGATCAGTTACCATCACCCTGATGCCCTGGAACAGCCCCAGGGATGGATTCCGTTCGGCGTACCGAATCTCGCACTTCATGTTTTAATTCATAGTCCCGTCGGCGAAGCACATACTGAACTGCTACAATAAAAAACCACGGGATCAGGTCGTCTGAAGCTCCGCCATAAATTCCCTGAGCTGCATAAACAGTTCTCCTGCCTTTTCAGGATGATCCGCGACAATATTTTTCAACTGAAAAGGATCAGTGGTACGATCATACAGCTCATCCTTTTCCGGTACCTGGGCCACACTCCCCGGAGTACAAGTCCATTGATCTTCACCGTCCAGGGTGGCTGCCTGCTCATGCATCAATTGCTCCTTACTTTTCTTCTTCTTTTTCTTCGGCAGGTAGTTCTCCTTATGATCAGCCTGAGCAGCCAGATGCCTGGCAGATCTCAGAATACCCTTCCCATACATGCTGAACATGAATTCAGAGAGTTTCTTCTCATCCTCCTTGACCCAGTGGATGAATGACCACTCGTGGGTGATGATTGACCAGGAATATTTGTGGTACCCCGCAATGGCGAAATCCCTGACCTTCTCTACTTCACCTTTAGCCAAGGGCAGCAGGCTTTTCCCCTGCATTTCATGATGCACACCCATCCCCATCCAATCAGTGACGGTGGGCGCCACATCGACAGACTGGATAAACGACTTCACTCGCTTTCCATGAGGAATGCCAGGTCCTTTGATGATGAACGGAATATGGGCCAACTCTTCATAAGGCCAGGGGCGACATTTGCGCATAATACCATGCCCGTGTTCACCATTCCCCATCGGCGCACCGTGATCCGAAACAAAAATGATCAGTGTGTTGCTCTCCAGACCCGACTTCTTGATATAATCCAGCAGATACCCCACCCATGTATCAACCATGGTGACATTTTCTGCATACAGCATTCGAATATGGTGCATTTCCTCTTCCGTGTAAACACCTTCCACGGGGACCATCAATGGCATGAACTGGTCTTTGCCCTTATAATCGGGATCATAGGGACAATCCATATGAGGATCATAAACAGAAGGGGAATCCCAGGGTTCATGGGGGTCAAAACTGTCAACCCATAAGAAGAATGCCTTATTGCGATCAACATGCTCCAGATATTTAACCGCCATCTTCATAACCTTGGCTACGTTCTGATCCTCTTCAGTCTTCCAGTATTGTCTGTTTTGCAGGTAGCAGGACGTTTCATGTAAGAGGGGAGCAAGTACATCTTCCCCAATGGTTTCGTTGGCCGTTTCGATGACATGGTCTTCATGGAAATCCTCAACCTTGTAGTGAACCAGGGGATCAGCAGCATAATAATAGTGGTCCCCCTCATGACCATGGTGAAACCAGACCTTATCAAATCCACGCGTATACCCGAATTTCGGCAGCCGATACATCGGGCAATCAAAAATGAGGGCCGTATCGATACCTTTACCCCAAGTTAAATCTGCGATCGTCGTGTCTTCAGGGTCGAGAGCCGTCCATCCTTTTGCATGAAGGGTATAGCGACCAGTATGCATCGCCCTGCGGCAGGGAACTGTTGGCAGACCTTCTGTGTAGGCGTTTTCAAAAAGCACCCCCTCTTTGGCCAGTCGATCGATATTCGGCGTTTTGATCCAGTCATTTCCGTAGCACCCCAGATAGTTGAATTGCAGGGTATCCGCCATAATAACGATTGTGTTCTTAATAGCCATATCTTCTCCAGTTTCTATGCATTCAAAGAATTCCGCCCTGAAGGCGTTTTTTGGTGATGGTTGACTCAGCTCGAAGTCTCATCATCGATAAAGAGCATGGTCAATAACCTGGCAACTTCATCCTTCGTATAAGCCTCTTTTCCCTTTTTACTCCAGATCCTGCCCTCGATTTCCAGAACCGGTATACGGTCCCAGACATCCATCCGGGAAAGATAAGGGGGTTCAGACACCTTACTCACAGTTCCCTCTATTTTCAACTCCTTTAATGCCAATTGAACAGCCTTTTCACAGGCGTTCATCCGCTCGAGATCATGGTCCAGTACGGTAATCAACAGCATTTTTTAATATTAAACAGGTTGAAAAATCTTCTCCCGGACCGCATAAATAAGAACTTTCCGGGGAGGAGTAGCGCCAGGAGGAAACTATTCCTCCACCATTTTTATGAGAGTATACAAATTGTCATACCCTGAATATATAGGTAGACCGGGCAATTTTATGTTTATTCGGGGCATTTAACAGCGGATATGCAAAAAAAAGGAGCCAAGGGATCACTTAATAATGCGATACTTACCATCTTGACAGTCTGGAGTTCTCCTCGTCATGCCGGACTTGATCCGGTATCCAGGCACGCATTACTTTGAAATCATACTGGATTCCGTGTCAAGCACGGAATGACGGCATTCGAGAATGTCTTTATTTTTAATTTCAGCTATTTACAAGAGAACTCTAAACTGTTCAGTTACCATAATGAAGTGATAATATTCCTTATGAGCAGTAGAAATTTGATTTTTCAACTGGTTGCTGGTCTATTTATAGCGGTCCTGTTTTCCGGAAGCGGCTTTGCGGGAAGTAACTTGGGGGACGTAGTTTGAAAGTTTGAGAAAACGCCTCAGCGGGTACGCCGATAATTACTGAGAGCAAGCTTTATCCCCCTGCTCTTATCCAAATTATTTTCCGCTTTTAAGCACTAAAGGAGGCGGAACGTTGTAACAGAGAGCCTGAAGCTGCTTCACCTCTTTGCACACAAAATCCAAGTTCTTGTCATTTGACTAGCTTTTAATGTAAAAATTTATTAACATTACATATGATATACGCAAATTTTGTAAATAATATTTTACATTAAGAGTCCATATTGTTTAATGTAAATATATGCTTGCATTATGCTTGAAATATGTTATTAATGGAAATAAATAGATTCATTAACTATCGAGGGTATTTTTATGATGTCTTATGAGCTCAAGTCAGATGATGAGATTTTAAAGGATCTTGCTCTAAAGCTAGATCGCGTTCGTCGTTACAAAAAAATAAAAGATACGGACTTAGTTGCAAAAGGTGGAACAAACAGGGTTGTTTTAAACAAATTTCGCAGTGCAAAGGGTGGGATTAGTTTGAGAACATTTATTCGGTTACTAAGGGGGTTGGGCGAACTCAATCAACTGGAAACCATATTGAAAGTACCGATGTCGTATAGTCCTTCTGGAAAGAAACAGTCAATTCCTGAAAAACGGGTTCGGACAAAAAAGGTGCCTGACTCCGGTTTTACTTGGGGAGACGATGAATGAACAAAGTGGTTGAAGTCAGACTGTGGGGAACAACTATAGGATATCTTGGTTATGCACCGGGGCAGACTGAAGTTGCCACATTTGAGTATGATGAAAAATTTATGCGATCGGGTATTCAAATATCTCCGCTTAGAATGAAATATCCTCCAGATATCTATACTTTAGAAAAAATTAGCCGAAGAACCTTCAATGGCTTACCTGGGATTTTTGCTGATTCACTGCCGGATAAATATGGAAGTCAACTCATTGATATGTATTTCGCGGAAAAAGGCATTCCAGACAGTGAAATTACAGCACTTGACCGTTTACTCTATCTAGGTACACGTGGAATGGGGGCATTGGAGTATCAGCCTGCCGAGTCTTTTGATGATAAAGACGAATATCAAGGAGAACTGGATATTCATAAACTCGCGGAATTGGCAGAATTGGTGATCCTAAATAAGAAGAAACTCCATCAATCATTATTGGAGGCTGATTCAAGAAGTATGGCCCTAAAACTGATCCGCGTGGGATCCAGTGCAGGTGGTGCACGATCGAAAGCTTTAGTTGCTTTATCCCCAGAAGGAAAGATTTTTGATGGTACAATTAGCCATGGACCCGAGTATACCTATTGGGTATTGAAATTTGACCATAGCGCCAATACTGACAGAGATAGCTCAGATCCCAAAGGGATGCCAAAAGTGGAATATATTTACAGTAACATTGCCAGAATATGCAATATTGATATTCCTGAAACCAATTATATTGAAGATGGCGACGATTTTCATTTTTTAATTGAACGATTTGATCGGAAATCTGAAGATGATAAAATCAATAAATTACATTATGCGTCTTGGGCCGGACTGGCTCATGCGGATCGGGATACAACTGGTGCCTATTCATATGAACAACTCATCCTGGCAATGAGGGAGTTGGGTCTTGGACAGACGGCAATCACTGAGCAGTACAAGCGAACGATTTTTAATATAATAGGCAGAAACCAGGATGACCATACTAAAAATTTCGGATTTTTGATGAATAAAAAAGGAGAATGGTCGCTTTCTCCGGCCTTTGACTTGACTTATTCATTTGACTCTAGTGGTAAATGGACAAAAGCACATCAGATCGCGCTTAATCGCAAACAGGATGGATTTGATCGAAACGATCTACTTGAGTTTGGACGTTACTGTAATCTAAATAGGAATCAAGCCAATAAAATAATAACAAAAACTATTCAAGCTTTTCGAGGTTTCAAACATTACGCCAGGGAATTTAACATAGGCCCGAGTTTGGATGAAACCATTCAGAATTCGCTTCGTCTAGATCTTTAATAACATTGAAGCGCTCTCTGTTTATTAGTTAGTGTCTGAACGTAAATTAGCCAATCACTGGATTGGCAGGTGTTAACAAGCGCATATGATAGTCAAAGTTTTTCACAAAGTGCCTTGTTTTTGATAGACCCGAGGGGTTGTGATGTTATTATATAATTGAAAAGATTAAACAATAACAACCAACACCCACCGGGCCATTCATCCGATGGAGATCATTCTTAGGTAATCTTCATCAGGTATCTTATGAGAACCGTAATCGAAAAACAAATGAAAATCGGCGAGAGCGATATCAGCCAGATTCAATTCGATCTTCATTCAAGAGATGAAATCCCAAAACTATTGATGGGACTTCAAGCCATTTATACTATCCCTGATCTGCGCCAATCGGTTTTTGACTTGCTTAAAGGGCTAACACCTCCTCAAGTCAATCCAGAGGTTGGCAGAAACGGGATGACCTATTGGAAAATCCTGGTACTCGGTACCCTCAGGCTTGCCTGCAACTTCGATTACGACAAACTCAAGGAGATTGCCGACAACCATTCAGCCATACGGCAGATGCTGGGGCACTGTATTCTTGATTTCAAATCCAGGTACCCGTTACAGACCATCAAAGACAATGTCTCCTTATTAACGCCTGCCACCTTGGATCGCATCAACCGCTTTGTTGTTGAGTTTGGTCACCGTATCTGTGGTAAAAATGAAAAAGAGCGCTTTTTCGCCCGCTGCGACTCCTTTGTTGTCGAAACCAATGTTCACTATCCGACGGATATCAACCTGCTATTGGATGCCATGCGAAAGGTCATCACTCTTTTGTCCCTGACCTGTGCTGCAGAGGGCTTACCTGACTGGCGGCAATCAGGGCACAACAAGCGGCAGCTGAAAAAAGCATACCGTAAAGCCCAACAACTCAAACGCTCTACATCCAAAGACCCCCAAAAAAAGGCTCAAAGGGAGCAGGCGGTTCAACAAGCCTATCTGGGATACCTGAAACTGTCTCTCTCGTTTTTAAAAAAGGCTGCCTCAACTGTCACGAAACTGGGACAAGGTCCTTTATCTATCGCAAGAGTTCTTGCGATAGAGGGTTACATGAAACACGCTCATCGTCAGATCGATCAGGTTCTCCGGCGGGTGATTCTTGGTGAATCCATAGACCATAACGAAAAAGTGTTTTCTGTCTTTGAAGAACACACCGAGTGGATCTCCAAGGGCAAAGCCGGCGTTCCACAGGAACTGGAAAAAAAGGTCTGCATCGTTGAGGACCAATACGGCTTTATCA
>JAOZRE010000108.1:12394-12839 GCA_029940215.1 bacterium
CACAAGATCATGCAGAAACAAACAGATCTGGCCATCGCGGTTCCCATTACCAGGGAACTGAAAGCACTCTTTCCGGATCTCTCCGGCTGCAGCTTCGATAAAGGGTTTTACTCACCCGATAATGTCAAAGAACTTGGATCAATCCTGGATCAGGTCGTTCTGCCAAAAAGGGGCAAACGATCTCAAAAACAGAAAGAACACGAATCAACCGAAGCGTTCGTTTCAGCCAGGCACCAGCATGCGGCAGTAGAGTCTGCCATCAATGCTCTGGAAAACCATGGTTTGGACCGCTGCCCGGACAGAGGAGAACACGCTTTCTCGCGATATATCTCTCTGGCAGTTCTCTCAAGAAACATCCAGATCATCGGACACCTGCTTCAGCAGAAACAGATCAAGCAGGAAAGACGGAAAACACGGTACCGCCAAACCTGGGAAAACAACCGGG
>JAOZRE010000470.1 GCA_029940215.1 bacterium
GCATCCCCTTTTACCAGGGGCATAATGCTTTTCCCCACCATGGGTTCAACCCTGCGGCCTTGGTAATTGCCGTGGATCGGCTTTATGCCGGCGATTTCCAACAGTGTCGGGGCGATATCGGTGACAAAGGTAAAGGCGTTGGAGATTTTGGCGGTCTCAGTAATGCCAGGTCCCGAGATGATCATTGGTACCCGCATTCCCCCTTCATGGGCGAAAAACTTGTAGTAAGCCAGCGGTGAGGTAGCGGCACTGGCATTGCTGGGGCCGATGTTGACATAACTGCCGCGGGTACCCATGGTTTCGTAGTCCAGGTTGTAGCCGTTCCTTTTCATCCAGAGGTCTAAAAACATCAGTTCCAGGGGTGAAGACAACGATTCATCAAAGGCATCAGCTCCTTCGGCGCCGTTATCAGAAGTAAACACAAAAACGGTGTTGTCGTACTGGCCCGTCTTTTTCAGATAGGTGATCAACCGTCCGATATGGTGATCCATGGCATCGATCATGCCGGCATAGACCGCCATTTTTTTGGATTCATACCGCTTTTCCACATCGCTCAACGAATCCCAGTCAACCGTGCTTGGTAAGTCCGCCAGCTTAGTTGTCTCTGGGACCAGTTTCAACTTTTTGGCCATTTCCAGTCTTTTTTGTCTGAGCTGATGCCAGCCCCCGTCATAGTCCCCCATATACTTATCCGTATATTCCTGTGGCGCCTGGACCGGTATATGAACCGCCAGGAAAGGAAGGTAGGAGAAAAAGGGCTTGTCATCCCCCCGGTTGGACTCGATGAACTGGATCATATGATTAACCAAAAATTTAGAAGAGTAAAAACCTTCTGGCAGATCAATCTCCTTGCCGTCGGCGAACCAGTGAGGTTTCGTGTACAAAGGCAGATAGGTTTTCTTTTCCCAGTTATCGGCGCCAGTATCGGTCATGGTTACTGTCCGCTCAAACCCGCGTTGGCTCGGGAGTTGATCAGGTTCTCTCCCCAGGTGCCATTTTCCGGACATGTAGGTATGGTATCCGGCGTCCTTGAGCAATGTGGCGATGGTGACCACATTATTGCCCAGCACTCCCCGGTAGTTCTCATGTTCTTCTTTCATGGAGGCGGGGAGGGCCTCTGGCATGTTGGGCACGCCGTTGCGATGGCTGTCCACCCCGGTCATCAGCATGCCTCGAGTCGGCGCACAGGTGCCTGCCGTGTGATAGTTGGTGAATATCAGCCCCTCGTTCGCCAGGCGGCTGATGTTGGGAGTTGGTATCTCACTGCCGTAGGGAGCGATATCGCTGAACCCCAGATCATCGGCCAGGATCAGTACAATGTTGGGTGAGGCGACAATAGCGGTGTTGGTCATGAAAATGAGACAGAGCAGACATGGGACGAATCTTAACAGATTGTTGAACATTCGTTTCCTTTTGAAGTCCTGATTGCTTCTTGTTATCACCGGCAACGCCAGTGTAAACCATAATAGGAGAGGTACCTTGTTTATCTCTTTAGGAATAACCTGTACCGGCAATACTGATTCTTAGTGACGGCACAGATTTGCATCCGGGTCGTGAACGGAACCGGTCCATGTTTCTTTATCATTGACCGGCAGAGGAATCAACCCGCTTTGCCATCATCTTCAGGCGCGGAAGGAACAGATACAGCGTCATGTCTTTAACCCAATTCAGATACTGGATGCTGTTCGGATTCAGGTTGATCATGGACGCCTGGAATTTCGCAGCTCCCAGAAAATAAGTCCAGTGGTTCAGCAGTCCCCAACAAAACATCTCGACTTCGTATTCCGGTACATTCATCGGTATCATTTCGATGAAGCGTCTGACAGTTGTCGTCATCACATCCTGAAAAAAAAGGGGACAGACCCCCTTTTCCCTTGTTTTCGCCATTTTTTGAGCTGACCCTTAGTGCAGGTTATGGATAGCCATTGAAATATTCCAGGGGATTGGTCACTGACAACCGGTTTTTCTGGTAGGGACGTTTAAGGTTTTTTACGATCTGAGTTGCTATTTTTGGATTTAACTTGTTGGCATAGTATAGCAAAGAGCGTGAGACTTTTTCATCAGAAAGCTTCACCTCGATCAACTCCTCCAGGACACCTTCCCTGATAATGGCAAAATCAATTTCTCTGCCTTCCTTATCCCGGATATATCGCAATTCATACCGGTATCCATCTCGATCCGTCAGGAACTGGATGCGCTTTAAAAGGGTTGTGGCAACCAGGTTCTCAAATCTGCTGCCTTCATCACCCAAAACATCGGCATTATCAAAAAAATAGACCTTGGGCGGTTTTAAAATCGCCCTGGCAATGGATGTCGTATAGGGTCGAATTGAAAAACACAGGTACATTCTTTCCAGGATTTCCAACCAGCTTTTGACGGTTTTATGAGCGACCTCCAAATCTCCGGCGATGTTGGCTATCGTTACCAGGCCACCAACCCGATTCCTGAGGTTGTCAATTAAGAGGCTTATCATCTGAACGTTGCGAATAGATTCCAGATCCCGAATATCCTCTTTGATGACACGGTCAAATCGTTCTCTCCGCCATCGTCTGGCTTCCCGTTCATCGCCATCCAAAAACGGTTCCGGAAAGCCACCGACATCCATTAATCGGTTCAGGGCATCCTCCCTCCCCATTTCTTCGGGAACTTCATCCAGTGTAAAAGGATGCAAGCGCCAATAGTGATATCTGCCCATCAGTGAGTCCCCACCCTGTTTGTACACATCCAGCCTTGCGGACCCGGTAACGACTATCTGGTGGTTATCCTTTTCAATATCATAGACCCCCTTTATCCAGTTTTTCCACTTGGGATATTTATGAATTTCATCAAAAATAAGGATTCGATCCTGATGACGCCATTTTTTGGACATAATATCACGCCGATCTTCATCGTTATCCCAGTTAAAATATATTCCCCGCCCATCAAGCTCATTTAAAAGATGTTTTGCCAGGGTTGTCTTCCCAACCTGCCTGGGGCCACCAATAAAGACCATTTTTTTTCGTAGATCCTGCTTTATGGATGGATAAATATAGCGCTGAATTGGCGTTGTCACAGATTTTCCTTCTAAAAATTCGGTGGGTCTTTAGAATTATTAATGAGACCGCTATTTCGGCTATTTTAACCTTTATTCCAGTTCAGTCAAGTCCAAACTGGAATAAAGGTTAAAATAGCCATATTTTGGGACTAAAAGCGAGAAACCACTTTGTCATGCAAGTTGTTCTAAAATGGGCTCATTGTGGGGTTATGTTCTCATCCAGGTTGAAGGAGACGGAGGCGTTAAAGAGGTATCCTGGATTCTGGTCTCCCCGCAGCGGAAAGGATTCTCCAGTGAACAAAAAAGGGGACAGTCCCCTTTTTATTTACGTAAAATAGCGATTTTTGATCAACCGGGGTGCAGTAGTTTGGCGACGATGGTTGCAACT
>JAOZRE010000109.1:0-2095 GCA_029940215.1 bacterium
GATCGGATGAAGTGGTATAAGCCACACTAAAATCCGGGGCTTTTCCTTCAGGTGGGGTGACCATTTCAGTTTTTGGACCTCTCTCGCCGCCAAAATTCCCGCCACTCCTGTCCATCAGCAGCGATTTGTTTTCAAAGAGCAATTCTCCATTTTCATCACGGCTTTCGACATTCAGTGTCACAACAGCGCCCTTATCACCCTTATCCCAAATGGATTCACAGATAGCAGTGCTTTTAACAGTCGCAGATGCAGGAATCGGTTTATGCAGGGTAATTTTCTGTTCGCCATGCAGCAATGTAAACAGATTGATGTTTGATTTCTTAATAAACGGGAACAGGCCCGGACCAAAAGGAATAACCGCAAAGGTGGGATACACTTTGAGATCCTTTTCGTATACAAATGGAAGATCGTCCATCCCCGCACCAATACCAAGCGCGTAGAGAATCACCTGCTCCTGGTTGTAACTGAAGGGTTCCATTTCAATTTTTTCACCAATAATATCCAGATTTAGTGCCATTTTTTCTCCTTTTATCTTATGTCCGTTTCAAATAATACATCGCTGTTCTGCTATCAGCAGACACAATCAACAGTTTTTTCCCGTATGCGCTTACTTCGGCTGATTAAAACGGGCTACTGCTTCAAAAAATTCAGGTGCTGTGCATAACATACTCTGATTGCGATTTTCCAACTCAATTGCATTTTCCAAAGATGGCGCATCCAGGTTCTGGCGGATTGTCTCCTTGGTTAACCGCAAACCATAAACCGTTTTTGAAATCATTATACGGGCGGTTTCCAGTGACGCACTCATAAGATTATCACCGGGAACCAATCGGCTTAGCATTCCGATACGTTCCGCTTCCTCTGCTTCCAACGTGCGCCCTGTCATCAGGATCTCAGATGCTCGGGCGGTACCAACCAGTTTCGGTAGGAAGTAAGTTGTTCCCAATTCACCGCCGGAAAGCCCGATGTTGATAAACGAGGGTGTGAACCTGGCTTCAGGAGAGGCATATATAATGTCCGCAGCCAACACCATGGTAAACCCGCCTCCGGCTGCCGGTCCATTGACAGCTGCTATAACGGGCTGCGTAATACGTCTCAACGCCTTAATGACACCACTGTACTTCTTCTGTATGATGTCAAGATGCAAGGGTGCAGATGTAAACGCCTTTAACGACTCTTCACTTGATATTCTGGCATCCTTCAGATCCGCACCGGAACAAAATCCCCTGCCGGCACCTGTCATAATCAAAACACGAATATCCGGCCGCTCATCCAACATTCTGACCAGCTCGTACAGGTCGTCAAGCATGTCAAGATTGATTGCGTTCAATCGGTCTGGTCGGTTCAGGGTCAACAGCCCGATTCCAGGTTCAACCTCTTCAAACAACAGTGTTTCAAACGCCATAAACTCTCCTGTTAATTAATGAAGTTCATCATTTTCCAACTACCCCATATTTAGGCAATCAACCCATGGGATTGTTTCAAGCGTTCCTCGGCTTCCCGGTTCATGGTCTCCAGCAGTTCCTGGCAGGTGGGAATATCATTAATAAACCCGATAGACTGTCCGACCATCAAGGCTGCCTTGTCTACATCACCACCTTCCCAGGCATCCTTCATACGCTCACCAGCCAGTAAGGGATACACATCTTCGAAGGAGCCACCTGATTTTTCAAGATCCAGGATATCACTAACAACCTTGTTTTTCAGTGCGCGGCCCTGCAAACCAAAAGATTTACAAAAAATTATCGTATCAATCTCTTTCCGTTTGACCAACTCCTCCTTGATGTTGTCGTGGCAGACACACTCTTTGGTTGCAATAAAACGACTACCCATCATCACCCCGGAGGCACCAAGGGTCAACGCCGCCGCCAGTGACCGCCCATCTGCAATTCCACCAACCGTTACGACTGGTATGTTGACAGACTCTGCGATTCGCGGTGTCAACACCATCGTTGTCACATCATCATCAAGTGGGTGTCCGCCTTCCTCGATCCCGGCAGCGTATACACCATCATAACCAACTTTTTCCGCATGAAGTGCGTGACGCAGGCTACCCACCTTGTGAAACATCTTAACATTCGCTTTCTTCAGTGTT
>JAOZRE010000109.1:2105-12782 GCA_029940215.1 bacterium
GTCCATGCCAACCCCCTTATCCAGGGGTGCACCTGATATTTCTACCCCGGCAATCTGCTCTTCAGCAATCACCTTGATGTACATTTTATGATGATCCGAGCTCAGTCGAACAGATGGTAAAACGGTAACGTTCACCATAAAAGGCTTGTCCGTCATTCGCCTGGTTTCATGAATGGCCGCCCGGAACTCCTCCTCTGTATTGTAATTTCCGGCGGTCAGATTCCCAAGGCCCCCAGCATTCGAAATCGCAGCACACAAAACAGGCTTGCTTAACCACATCATTGCACCACAAATAATTGGGTACTTAACGCCAAACATCTCAGTTATAGCTGTTTTTAACATCTTCGCTCCTCTTTCTAACCCTATTTTTAAAAATTTAGGACCCGGTTACCCTGCCAGGACTTGTTATAAAGCCACGGCCATATCCCTGTTCAGGTAACACATGAACAACGCTAACCCTTAATCCTGCTTCAAGAATATATTTGATCAGGATATTCCACTTAAGTTTTCCATCTTTTGATGGAGTTCAAATATTAGTGAAGATCAACCCCGCTGTCAAGTGCAATTTTCCGGATTTTCAGCTATTCGGCGACAAGGTCATTTGATTCAGCAATCATTCTTGACTGAAACCGTCCTGGTATTTATTCGATTTCCGAATCTCAGTTCTTCCCTAAAAAGCCGTTGCAATTTAATGCGTTATACGAAATGATCAAATTCACAGCAACAACAGCGAGTGACGGACAGAGATCACACCAGCCCGACAGTCCACTTTCATTGACAGCTAACAATCAACAAAATGATTCCCTGACACCCATCATGCAACTAGCAGAAAACCTGTACGCTCATCTCTGGCAGGGCCAGGACAACAATTGCAATACCTATCTAATTTCTAACTGCCTGGACCAGGGAAAACATCTGGTTATTGACCCCGGGCACATGAAGACCCAGGGATCTGACGAGCCTGCGCTTGAAATGCTGTTGAAAGGCATTCAGGGAGATGGTCTGGATCCAGCGGCAATCGGCATGATTGTGCTTACCCATTGTCATCCTGACCATATTGAAGCGGCAGGCTTTTTTCAAAGCCGTTTAAAAACCCGAATTGCCATTCACCGCGCGGAGGCTGAGTTATACGAACAAATGGGCGGCATTGCTGATTTGATTCTCGATGAAGGTGATTTAATCCTGGGATATGAGAATCCCGTGACTCTGAATATTTTTCACTCTCCGGGTCACTCCCCTGGTCACATTACTATTTACTGGGCTGCAGCAAAAACATTGATTGCCGGTGATTTGATTTTCTATCGTAGTACGGGCAGAACTGATTTGCCGGGAGGTAGCCTTCCACAGATGAAGGAGAGTATCAAGCGACTGTCAGAACTGAATATCGAATGGCTGCTCTGCGGACACGCCTATGGGAATCCCGGTGTTATCGAAGGAAAAGAAGAGGTTCAGGACAATTTCCACTTTCTGGCTCAGCAATTGATGTTCTGATCCGCCAGTTTCAAATAACTGATAAGCTTACCATTTTTTAATAAAGGACCCGATGGGAGAAAGAAGAGCCAAGACCGCTTTTGAACTTGCAATGGAAAAAGTGTCGAAGATGCCAAAGTTGAATTCAGAAGAACTTAATGAAGAACGCAAAAAGGAGAGCATCGAGAAGGGTGAAGCCATTGCCCAGAGATATATTCAGAGCACACAGCGAAAAACAGACATAAAAAGCGAAATAAAAGTATTTTCCCCGGAGCAGGAAAAAATCGGAAAAACAGCTGTTTTGAAATGCTTGTCACAGGCGCTTTCTATGATACAACCTGAGCAGAATTCCCATATCCTGGCAGGCATGGCAGCCATCAATCCTGATATATCGATTAACACCGCTTCGGAACAATTGGACAAGATCATTGAGGTATTCCACAAAGAGCTGAACAGCGCCTTTGCTTCTGTCGAACTGTCTGAAATTAAACGTCTGAAAGATGAAGGGATCGCAGGATCAGCTGTGAAACCAAACCTGCGCGCATCCACTGCCTGGCATCAAAAACAAGAAGAAGTGATAGCGGCCTACACCTGCAAGCTATCCGAATTTCAAAAAACCCTTCTTCCCGAATAATCAAATACAGCATCCGTCCGTTCGTCAATTTCTGCGTAAGCGGTGCCATACCTGCTCGGAAAAATTTGTAATCAGCACCCCGCTTATAACCAGCATCGCCCCTGCGATCAGCGACCAGGTAACCGGTTCGTCCAGGATGAAATATGCCAGTGTGATAGCGCTCACCGGGACGAAATTGATAAAAACGCTGGCCTTCATGGGACCGATACGGCTGATACCGTCGTAATACCAGAAAAACCCCAGCACTGTTCCAAAAAAGCCCAGATAAAATAGAGAGCCCCATTCCAAGGCTGAAATCGCTGCCATCTTTTGAAAAACACCGTTCCATGCAGCTGGGACCAGCAGTAGCAGCGCACCCACCGCAGACGAATACCCCACCGACACCAGGGGAGAGAGTCCTGTCATCACAGCTTTACCAATCAGCGATTAACTGCCCCAGTAGATGACGAACCCGAATATAAACAACTCTCCACCACTTATGGGCATGTGGAAAATATTGCCAAGATCGCCATATGAAATAACGACCCCTGCTCCCAAAAATGACAATAGGATACCAATCCCCTTGAAAAGGGTCAGTTTTTCCTTGAAGAATAAGGCGGCTCCGATGCTGATGGCAATGGGATTCAACGCGATGATCAACGAGGCCCTGCCGGCATGAACTGTATGCAACCCCTTAAAGAACAAAACGTTATAGGCAAAAATACCGGTCAAACCCAGCAAGATGATGGGAATGATCTGCTGCCTCTTCAGAGGGGGTAGATATCCCTCTCGCATTCTGATGGTTGTCAGCAGAAAAAAAGAGGCAATTGCAAATCTCAGAAATGCTGCGGAGTAGGGATCCATCTCCCTGGAAACAATACGGCCTGCGATAAATGTTCCACCCCAGAAAAAAGCGGTGCCTAACAACCTTAGATAAATCAGCATGGGTTCTCTAAACTTAGACTAAAAGTTAATGCAAGGGAGAAATTAGAGGGTAACAGGAGATTTGGCTAGTTGTGGGGAAAAAGGGGAATAAGTACGATGGTTGTCAAGTACCGGATAAAAGCGTATGGAAATCCACACCAAAACGGGAATCAGGAGGGGCTAAATCCCCCCTGATTTAATGTTTAGACCTGGCTGCCGGCCTCAAACCCGTTGTGTATTGCATCATAGGCCAATGCAATTTGCTTGGCGTCGCCTATCGTTTTGTAGGCAATTCCCTTTTTATCCAAGACTTCCTGAAAAGCGTTCTCTGACTTTGATCCGGATGCCAGTACTACTGTATCCGCTTCTATCACATCAACCTGTCCATCGAACTCGACCTTAATCCCGGTCGGTGTGATCTCAGCCGCTTTGGTCTGTGTTTTGACCGTTACGCCATATCGTGACAAATCCTGCATCATCACCCAGCGTGTGGATTTCCCGATGTCCTTGCCGACTTTTTCAAGCATCTCCAGAAGTACCACTTCTTTGGTGCCTTTTGTCGCTATTTTAAGAAGGTCTTCAGGAGTTTCTACACCGTTGATCAACAGAAATTTGACTGCATCTCCCGACGGGGTTCCTTTTTCGGCCAGGTATAGCGCCACCTCGACACCAACAGCTCCACCGCCGACGATAGCCACCTTTTTCCCGCAGCGGACCTTTTCAGTCAGCACATCCCAGGCCTGAACCACATGCGGCAGATCCACACCGGGAATCGGAAGGGTAATGGGGGAAGCACCCGTTGCCAGCAGTACAAAGTCAGGCTTTTCTGCATCCAGGGTGGCTTCATCCACAGCTTTGCCGAGCTTGAGATCCACACCGCTTATACGGATCTGCTGAGCCAGATCTGTTGCCAGATCCAGAAACTCTTCTCTTCCGGGAGGGGCTCCTGCCAGAAAAAGCTGACCACCAAGTTCACTATCCCTTTCGTACAGGGTCACTGAATGACCTTTTTCATCAGCAGCTAGAGCTGCACTCATACCGGCTGCTCCTCCTCCGATCACCAGCACCTTCTTCGGTTCGGTTGTTTTTTCGATCAGGCATTCTGCCTCACGCCCAGCTCTTGGATTACAAAGGCATCTCACCTGCTGTAGTTGAAACAAATGGTCAAAACATCCCTGAGCACAGGCGATGCAGTGAACAACATCCTCTTCCCTTCCAGTTCTAGCTTTCTCAGGCATAAAGGGATCAGCAATCAGTGCCCGACCCAGGGCAACCATGTCACAGACACCATCCCGTATCAGTTCGCGGGCGGTTTCAATATTATGCACGCGATGTCCCGTAAAAACGGGTACATCGATTTTCTCCTTCATCTCCTTGGACAGATAGGCAAAGGCTGCCCTGGGAACAGAGGTCACAATCTGAGGAATTCTGGCATCATGCCAGCCCACGTTGATGTTAATGGCATTGACTCCCACAGCAACCTGCTCTTGAGCAAATACCTGCAACTCTTCTCGTCCGACACCTTCCGGCATCAAGTCGTTGCCATTCATGCGAACCAGAACAGGATAATCGTCACCAACCGCTTTTCTGATTGCCTTTATCACTTCGACACCAAAACGCATTCTGTTTTCAAAAGATCCACCCCATTCATCAGTCCGCTGATTGGTCAACGGAGATAGAAATGAGCTGATCAGGTATCCTGTTCCCGCCAGTACTTCGACTGCATCAAAACCGGCTTTTTTACCTCTCAGGGCGGCCTGGGCAAAACTGTCAATTACCTGCAATACCTCATCCGATTCCAACGCTCTGGGGGTTTCCCTTGTCATTCTGGAAGGTACCGCTGAGGGTGCCACAGCTGATTTTCCGCCAATCATCATGGAGTGGGTATTCTTCCCACCATGGTTAATCTGAATAACCGATCGAGCACCGTTATCGTTAATTGCAGAGGCCAGTCGAGTCAATCCGGGTATATGATCATCACTGTGTGCCCCGATGTTGGTGGGACCTGCAGACAACTCATCAATGGATGCAAAGCCAATAGCAATCAAACCTGCGCCACCCTTTGCCCGCTCTTCGTAAAACCTGACAAGCTGATCCGTCACAAGATACTCTTCGGCCATGTTCAAGTGCATCGCTGGCATGCAGATCCGATTTTTAATATCCAGTTTATTTATGGTTATTGGTTCAAATACCGGGTCATTCATCATTCTTCTCCTTGATCATTATATGCTGTTAAACATTGAGAAAGCCATCTGGGATTATTGACCGCTGTTGAAAGCTGCTTTCTCAATCCTTCCAAAAAGTAAACGCTGTTGACATCTATCGACGATTAGAATTGAATGATAGGCTCAGATAATGTCTCCCGCTTTAAGGGCTTCAATCTCGCCAGGTTGAAACCCCCAATCTTTGAGTGCTTCATCATTGTGTTCCCCCTTACCCGGAGGTGGATACCGCATTTCAGGTTCTGTACGACTAAACCGTGGTGCCGGAGCAGGTTGTACCACGCCGCAAAACTCAATAAACGATTGTCTGGCCTGATTATGCGGATGTTCCATCACCTCGTCCAGTGCAAGTACCGGTGCGAAGCAGACATCGGTTCCCTCCATGATGTCGCACCACTCATCCCTTGTTTTGGTTTTGAAAATGTCTGTTACCTTTTCCTTCCATTTCGGCCATTGGTCAATGGCCATTTGATTTTGAAAGGCCTCATCCTCAATTTCAGCATGCTTGAGTAACAAAGCGTAGAATTGCGGCTCAATGGATCCAATGGATATCCACTTGCCATCAGCAGTTTCATAAGTATCGTAAAAATGGGCACCGCCATCCAACAAATTAGTTCCCCGGTTGGTTGAATGCAAACCGCCTGCAGACATTCCAAAAAACATACCCATCAATGCAGCGGACCCTTCAACCATTGACGCATCAACTACCTGCCCTTTTCCTGAATTTCTGGCCTCGTAGATGCCACACATGATACCGAAAGCCAACAGCATACCGCCCCCACCGAAATCACCCACCAGATTCAACGGAACGGCTGGCTTTTCGCCCTTTCTGCCAATAGCATGCAGAGCACCAGAAAGAGAAATATAGTTGATATCATGACCCGCAGCCTGAGACATTGGTCCGTCCTGCCCCCACCCGGTCATCCGTCCGTAGACCAGCCCGGGATTCTGCTGCAGACAGATATCGGGACCGAGCCCCAGCTTCTCCATCACGCCCGGTCGAAATCCTTCAATCAACGCCTCAGCTTGGGAGATCAACTTCAGGACCGCCTGGACCCCCTCCGATTTCTTCAGATCAACAGATACTGACCGCCGATTTCGGTGCAGAATCTCATACCGTGTTTCCTGCGAAATTGCCGAGGGTGTCTTACGATCAATTCGAACGATTTCAGCACCCATATCTGCCAGCATTTGAGCACAAAACGGACCCGGTCCGATACTGCCAATCTCAACTATCTTCATCCCCTTAAGCGGTCCCATCTCATTTCCTCCTGAACTGTTTTGTGAAGTTCACTCCTTGCAACGTTAACATCGTCTGTACTAAAAAAGATTCAAACCATAAATTACATCATTTGATTGAATAGTATCCTAGTCGAGTCCTAAGGCGAAGTCAAGATACCCTTTCAGCCCAATTCTCCATCAAAAACCATTCGTCCCTGAAATGATTCTTTTGTTTTTTGAACAGAAAAATCTGGGTTTTACCCTGCAACAGCTATAACCCAGAGCGGCTATTCAGTGTCCGTCTGGACACGAAAGTAGCCGCCAGGGGTTACCAGGAAAAAGTGTTGCTGCCAAGTGGATAGTGCCTCCGCCATTGACACCAAAATAGCAGTACTCTATGATCTCAACTGCGCGAATCAACAGGAAAAACCAAAGAAGATTGAATTCAGATCATAGTTGCTAATTCTGCCATTTTAAGCCTGTTCGGGAGAAGTATGAATGAAGAACAGATAAACTTTATGTTAAACACTCTGCAAGAGTACGGGAATATACCATCTTCCGAATGGGAGAAGGCGGTTGGGATGTTTAAAACCCTCCATCTGACAAAAAACGAGTATTTCATCCAGCATGGGCAAAAGCCAAGCCGGATGGCCTTTATCACATCCGGTATCCTTAGATTGCCCTGATTTTTTAGGGGAGGCAGTTGCCGAAAAGGTAAATGTCACGTTACTGTCATTTGGGATTATCATTATTACCATACCACCGATCATCATTAGAATGGTCATAAAGGCAAAAGCACCCTCAATGGCAGAAAGGTCTGAGAGCTGGGTTCGAAAAGGGACTATTATTTTCATCCTTTTCCTGGCAAGCTATGCCTGTTATAGCGACAAGCAAATATTCCTGGATAACTACCGCGAACTGTCACTGTATGCTGTCGGTCTGGCCTTGATAAGCCTGCTGATGGGGGTAGTGATTGGCATCATCACAAAACTGCCCAGAAAACAGATATTAACACTGTCAATCGAAGTTGGCCTGCATAATAGCGCTATGGCCATTGTAATTGCACTTAGTTTTCTTGGAATGACATCGCTGGCGATATTTTCAGCATTTTACCTGATTGTTGAATACATTTTTTCCGGGCTGTTGATGGCAACCATGAACAGTTCAATCGGTACAAGATTCCTGGGGCCGAGTGCGCTTCTGGCCCCTGAAGGTTGATTTACTCGGTTCTGCCCAAAAAAAAGGAAAAGGATGACGATTCGAAAAGTTGGTTTGATCAGTTTATTGCTGATTGTTGTCTTGGTATTTGCGGGATTTGCAGCTGTAAACACTTGGAAGCAGACCCCTTATGGCACGTTGCATACCAATGCGGCCCTATTGCTGAAAGCGATCGAGTTCCGGAAAATAGATCTTTTTGGTGAGAACAAAACCCCGGCACAGATTCGAGAGACCAGCGCCAACAGCAGGGGATTGGTGCAGAAGAAACTGACCCCTATCGATCAGATTCGCAATACGTCGTTTCCGGGATCGGCCGGCCCGGTGCCGATCCGTATCTATATACCCCTGCAAAAATCTGATCTGCCGGTAATTATCTACTATCACGGAGGGGGGTGGGTCATTGGAAGCCTGGACTCTCATGATAACATCTGCCGATCACTGGCGAAAAAGACGTCTGGCATAGTGGTTTCAGTTGACTATAGGCTGGCTCCTGAACACGCTTTTCCTGCAGCTGTCGATGATGCCTACGCCGCCTTGAAATGGGTGTCACAAAACGCGGCATCTTTTAACGGAGACACAGCCCGCATAATTGTTGCTGGTGACAGTGCCGGGGGAAACCTGGCGGCTGTTGTTGCCTTGATGTCAAGGGATCGAAACGGTCCCCGACTGTCTGCACAGATATTGATTTATCCGGTTACCAACCTCGCCGAGCTGAATACGAAATCATATAGGCAATTTGCAGATGGGTTTTATCTGACAAAACGCTACATGGAAAACTTCCGATCCCGGTACCTGCCCCATCCACAAGACTGGCAGAATGTCTATGCTTCGCCCCTGCTTGCAACCAACCTGAAAAAACTTCCACCAGCGTTAATCGTGACAGCAGAATTCGACCCGCTGAGAGATGAAGGTATGGACTATGCCACAAAACTCAAAAACGCAGGTGTTCCTACTATCCATACTCGCTACAAGGGAATGGTTCATGGCTTTGTCGGGATGGACAGGCTGTTTGATGAGTCAGAATGGGCACTAAGAGACATTGCTGTTCACCTGCGAGATATCTTGCAACAAAGATAATCCCTGAATTTCCTGAATCGTACTTGGCTGAATTCAGGGACTTGTCGCCTATGATCGACCTGGACCGTTTCAAAGAATGTATGCTAAATTATTATAAGGATGTGAATAGTACCTTTCCTGGCAAAATGATCACAGCACTCAGCAGTTTCATTGGTAAAGGTAAGCTTGGCTGATAATATCGGCGCGGGGATATCAGATCGTCATCGCCACTAATTAAAAGCATATAAAGATAGCATGAGTGAACATTTTTTTAGGAACAATTACAACGATTCACGTGAGCAGTTTCTGTCAGTGGGGAAGAGCGCAGGTGGAATGATATCTTCCTATTCGCATCCTTCCGATGATAAGCTTGTACCAGGAGGTGTTTCCGTTGATTTGGTACGTTTTGGTGAAGGAGGTCAAAACCCGGTAATATTTGTCATATCGGGGGTACATGGCACTGAGATGAATGTGGGGTCGGGAGTGCAGCGGGGATTTATAGAGGGAATAGGTCAGGGCGATATCAGGCTGAACGGCGTAACGCTGGTATTTGTACATGCGATCAACCCCGTGGGTAGTGCACGCGTAAGCAGGGTCAACGAGGACAATATCGACCTGAATCGGAATTTTGTTGATTTCAGCCGGCCATTACCTATCAACAATGAATATCCGGTATTGCATGATGCGCTATGTCCAACCGATTGGGAAGGTGACACGCGAGAGGTGGCAGCCCGGAAATTACAGACTTATCTTGACAACAATGGGATGGACAAGCTGTTGAGTCGCGTCCTGAAGGGACAGTATACCCATAAGCAAGGTCTTTTTTATGGTGGCACCAAGACGTCTTGGAGTGCTGAAACCATGCGTCATATTGTGGGAGAGCACGTTGCAGAAGCCACTCAAGCGGCGATTTTCGATATTCACTCCGGTGTCGGACCAAAAGGGTATGGAGATATTTACGACTTTACGGATGGCAGTGCCTTAAGTTCTGTTGTTGATGGAATGTCCGGTCAGCTGGTTCATGTGCTGGACTATTTTCCGCAGCTGAAAACCCGGATCAAGCACCTGATTGAATTTGGGACCTTACCCTTCACAGAGGTTCTGGATGCTTTGCAGGCGGACAACTGGCTGATGCATTATGGAGACTTGAATTCGCCACGGGGCAGGGAGATCAAAAACAACCTCTATCATGCCCTGAACATAGATGAACCGGAATGGCGTGAGCGGATCTGGAAGCAGGGCCGGGATGGCATTCTGGCTTTGATCAAACAGCTGTCAGCCCCTTGATTTGATTTGCTGATAACCGCTGAACCTGTATCTGGTCTAAGCGATCATCCTTGGCATGAGGTCGAGCAGGTTTTTGGTGTATTTATGAATCGGGTTGTTAAAAAGGTTTTCTGTTTCCTGCAGTTCCAGCATTTTCCCATGCTGCATGATACAGATGCGATCGCACATCTGCCGCATGACCGGCAGGTCGTGACTTATGAAGAGCATCGTCAGACCCAGGTTTTCCTGCAGTTCCTTGAGCAGGTTCAGTATTTGCGCCTGTACTGAAACGTCCAGCGCCGAAGTAGGCTCGTCGCAGATCAGAAAACTGGGTTCTGTCGAAAGAGCCCGTCCTATGGCAATTCGTTGGCGTTGCCCGCCAGAAAACTCGTGTGGATATTTATTGGCTGCAGTCTGACCAATGCCCAGATCATCCAGCAACTGGGCCACCCGCATTTTTGCCTTGCGTCCGGTAGCCAATCCATACAACTCCATCGGTTCGCGGATGATATCCGCAATTCGCATACGCGGGTTCATGGACGAGTAGGGGTCCTGGAAGATCATCTGCACACTGCGGCGAAAAAAATCCAGTTGTTTTTTTGGAATGGCGCCCGACACTTTCTGCCCGGAGAAAAATATCTCACCTTCAGTTGCTTCATAAAGCCGTGTGACCACTCTGGCGATAGG
>JAOZRE010000471.1 GCA_029940215.1 bacterium
CCAGCAGGTTTGTTTTTTCGCTGATGGCGGCAATGGTTTCGGTCACTGTCCCAATTTCTTCAGCATCCTGCCCCAGGGTTTTAACATTTTCAGATACTTCATCGGCGCGGGTGACGGCGCCATACGTACTCTCTTTGGCCGCATCCATATCTTTGACAATACCTGCAATACTGGCATTCATCTCCTCTGCGGCGGAGGCGACCGTGTCAACATTTCCTGTGGCCTCTTCCATGGCAGAGGCTACAGAATTCATATTGACATTCATCTCCTCTGCAGCAGAAGCAACACTGTTTGATCTCTCAACAGTCGAATCGGAGTTGGAAGATATCTGGTTGGCAATCGCACTCAACTCGGTGGAGGACGCTTCCAGGGATAGACTGTTGTCGTTGATATCCCGGATCATTTCAGCCAGATTACCTGACATTGAATTAAGCGCACCCACCATCTCTCCAATTTCATCTTCCTGCTTGACGGTCACACTCTGGGAAAAATCTCCCTTGGCCATCTGTTTGCTGAAGTCCACTGCTTTTAAGATGGGTTTTGTAATGCTCCTGGCGACTAAAAAGGCAATCAAAAAAACGATGGATGCCAAGGTCGCAGCGATTGCATACATGATGTATTGTAAAGTTTGAATATCCGCAAACGCCTCCGCCTCATCCATTTCTGCAATGATGGCCCAGACAGAGTCCCCCAGTTTAAAAGATGAAAAAGCGGACAGGACCGGATTTCCAAGATAGTCTGTAATGATCCGGCTGTCTGTTTTTCCGGAAAGAGCCTCTCTGGTTGCTTCTGTGTCCACTTTTCCTTTATCTGGATTCGCGAATGAGGCTAATACTGTATGATTCGTTGGATCGAGAAAGGAATCGGAACGCATCAGTTTATCCGCACCCACCAAGTAGGTTTCACCGGTTTCCCTCATACCGTCACGCTGCTGCATCACTTTATTGATGGCCTCAAGGGACAGCTGCAAAGCGATAACGCCAAAAATCTTGCCATCCCTTTTAATAGGAGCGCCAATAAAAGCGGCCGGCTGGTTGTTGCTGGGAGCGTAAGGCGCGAAATCCTGGATGACGAATCCCTTGGTTTGCATCACCTTCTGCCAGAGTTTGGCCAGCCCGCTGTTCTTATAAGGCCCGTAAACCAGATTGGTTCCCAGTTCACTTTCCCGGGCGGCAGAGTACATGACATGGCCATGGCGACCGCAGATAATGAACATATCGTGGTAACCATAATTCTGCACATAGCTGTTCAGATGTCCGGCGTGTTCTTTGTATAGTTTTTGGTAGCTGGGTGTTTTAACATCATAGGCACTTGTAGCCGTACCATTGGTATCGGTATGATACTGTCGCAAGACCATGAACATCGTGTATACATCCTGGATTTTGGACAGTTCAACGATATCTTTCTGCCGATCTGCAAAAAAACTTTCGATTTGGGTTTTTTTGATTCCACGCACCGCCTCCAGCGAGTCGAAAGCGCTTTTTTTCAGAGCATTTGAGGCCATAATCACAGAAATCGAGCTGATCAAAGCAAAGGGGACAATACCTACCATCAGAAAAAGGGCGATTAATTTTGTTTTAAGTTTCATTTTTTTTAACATGATTTTTCTCCTAGTTGAACAAATTACTGGGTATAAGAATTAAAAACAGGAATCCTGGATTATTGCTGTTTCTCTCATGGCAATAGACTAAACTATAAACTTCTCAACCATTTCCTTCAGCTTTTCGGCAAGCCCATTTAACTCTGAAGCGCTTTGGTTGACCATTGCGCTGGAGCTACTGACTTCGCCTGCCCCTTCATTGACTTCGGATATCTCTTTTGTCACCTGTCCCACTGCCTGAGAAGCCTGGTTGACATTTTCGTTGATCTCGGCAAGACCCTCTGATGCCTGGCTGACATTTTCAGCGATCTCAGCCGTCGTATCGTTTTGCAGCCCGACTGATTCCGCAATAGAAGAAACTATCATATCGACCCTGCCGATGACTTCTGACACTTCACTGATCTCAGTCACAGTCACAGAAGTTGATACCTGGATCCCTTTAAGTTTCCCTGCAATGTCTTCGGTGGCTTTAGCCGTTTGTTGCGCCAACGCTTTAATCTCGTTGGCCACTACGGCAAAACCCTTACCTGCATCACCTGCCCGGGCGGCCTCGATCGTTGCATTCAGGGCGAGAAGGTTTGTTTTATCGGAAATAGCCTTGATGGTCTCAGTGACCATTCCTATCTCTTCTGCGGTTTCACCCAGTTCATCTACCTGTTTAGAAGCGCTTTTGGCTTTAGTTACAGCTTCCATCACAATCGCTTTTGCTTCATCTGTATTATTTGTCACGTGTTCCAGGTTATCAGACATTTCCGCAGACGACGAGGCCACGGTTTTGACATTAATTGAAGCCTCTTCCATGGCGGCAGCAATCGAGTCCATATTTGCATTCAACTCTTCAGAAGCTGCAGCCACCGTATTCGATTTTTCAACGGTTATTTCAGCCCCGGCAAGCATCTGTTCGGCAACAGAGCTCATATTGGTGGACGAGTCGCCTAAAGTGGTCACACTGTCGCCAATATTTCTGATCAATGTATTTAAATTATTACTCATCATATCAAGTGCTTTTGCCAATTTTCCGATCTCATCCCTCTGGTCAAGATTGATTGAAACAGTCAGGTCTCCATCTGCCAGTTTGCTCGAAAAAATTGATGCCTGTTGAATGGGCCGTACAATTTTCAGCCTGGCCCAGAAGACAATAAAAATGACTACTACAATTCCCAGTAACAGACAAGCCAGCTGTCTGAAAAACAACTGGCTGATTTTCCCCTCGGCTTGCTTCTGCAAAAGACCGACAGCCCTGTTCATTTCATTCAGTAGTGGGATGTTGTTTTTGAGGATCAGCTGCACATCCTTCTCCTGTTTGTCTGCAATTAAGCGTGCCATGGTTATTTTAAACGGTTTCCACAATTGATGAACCTCTTGAAGCTTGGCCGCTGCCTCCCCTTCCGCAGGAGGTAGATCTACCTTAATACCATTTAAATTAAGGGTAAGTGGCGCCTGTCCAGAATTTATCAAAGCAAGCAGGGTCATATCAAAAACAGCAATCGTATTTGTCAGTGTTTTCGCTGTTTTTTCAGCGACCTTTTTATCACCAGACATTGTATGATGAATTAATGCCAGACCTTCTTTGCTCATCTTCTGGGAGAGCATACGTTGACGTCCAGCCAGATTGATAAACAGACCATCATCCTTCTGACTGTTGGTGCTGGATATCGTCACCACAAACATCAGCAAAGGGACAATGAAAAAAATGATCATCATTCCAGCAATTTTTTGACTAATTTTTAATTCCATGGGTAACTCCCTTTAAAATAAAAAATAGTGTCCGCCTTAAGTACATCAAGTGAATTGAATAAGTACCTTT
>JAOZRE010000472.1 GCA_029940215.1 bacterium
ATGATCGTTGCCCAGAGGGCGTACGAGGTGAACTCCAAATCCATTCAGACTTCTGACAATATGCTGCAGACGGCTGTTAACATCCTTAGATAAGACAGGACGTTATGATCTCTTTTAAACATTATTTGTATCTGATTCTGACTGTTTTTTTTCTGGCCAATTTTGCTACGCCTGCCAGGGCTGATATCGAGGCGATTGAAATTCGAATTCTCCCGGAAGCCATTATTTATGGTGAGTATTATACGATAGGTGATATTGCTGAGATGGACGGATTTGACGTGGAAACCATTCAGGAACTGGCCAAGGTTCAGGTGGGCAAGTCACCCATTCCAGGGCGGTCCCATCTGATTTCCAAGTCACAGATCCAGAACCGGATAAAAATGCGTTTTTCAAAAAGCAAGCTGACACTGGTGATGCCGAAACGGGCCATGGTCAGCAGAGCCTCCATTAAAATCACGGCAAAAGAGCTGAAAAAAATTGTGGTGGATGAGGTCAAAAAACATTATCACGAGTACAAGGACGCCCGTATTCACATTAAATCCAGACTCAGGGATGTGTTCATCCCCAAGGGAAGTGCATCATACACCATCGCCCGAATCGGGGACCCCGTGAAAATTGGAGGGAGCTCGTCCTGGATGCTGAAATTAATGCTGGATGGGAAATTAGCCAAAAAGATATTGATCCGCCTGAAAGTTAGTGTCTACGAAGATGTGGTTGTAGCCAAAGACAGAATTTCCAGGGGATCAAAGATTGGGGAAACAGATCTGGAAACGATTAAGAAAGACATCTCCCAAGAAAGGAGGGGGTATTCTTCCACGTCAGATCTTGTGGTTGGGGAGTATGCCCGGCGCGATATATACAGAAACGAAGCGCTCGACCAGCGTCTGGTTGAAAAACCGATAATCGTGGTCAAAGGGGCCCATATGAAGGTAATTTTTAGAACCCGTAACCTGTACCTGACCAATCAGGCAATGGCCATGAGATCAGGTAGAAAGGGGGATGTTATCCCTCTGAGAACACTTGACAGCAAGAAAACAGTCTATGCAGTTATTACCGATGCTAAAAAGGCTGAAATTTCACTTTAGAATGGTTTTTTAACAACGGAATATCAACATGAAACAATACCTTTCCGGGAATCTCATGAAACAATGGCTGCTGTTGATTATTTGTTCATTGATGCTGGCCGGATGTGCTGAACAGCGGGTTCGCCTGCTGAAACCGCCTGCACCACCGGCGGCGGCGGTTGAAAAAAAACCGGAGGACTACACGGATATTCGCACCAGGAGTTTTCGGACCCGGACACGTGTGCCGATCAAGCAGACCCGGTATGAAGGATCGCTGTGGCAGGATGAAGCATCCTGGGGAAATCTGTTCCGGGATCACCGGGCCCGGTTTCGGGGAGATCTTGTTAAAATCATCAGCCTGAATGAGGTGATTTCAATTCCCAAAAAAGAAGAAGTAAAACCGGTGGCAGGTCCGGCTGCTGCAGGTGAAGGTGCAGCAGAGCAGGCGAACAAGGTGCTGGACGCCGTTACCGGAATGACGAGAGCTGAAGAGGAGCAGAACGAGGTCCTCTCTACAATACGTTCAATATCTGCTTATGTACAAACCGTACTTCCGAATGGGAATATGGTCATCATCGGTGAAAAGGTTGACTACCGCCAGCAGAACAGTATCCGCTATGTCACGACCATCAAGGGGGTTATCAGACCATCGGATGTCAATGATGACAACGAAGTACCGGCCATTAAACTGGCTCGTTTCGAACCAAAAATAAAGCGCCAGATGCTGGCCAGGAACCTCAGGTCGCTGTCTCCGGTGATTGGCGGTCAGAAAGCAGGCCTGTTGGATCGTTTGAGCCACATAGCGACACCCACTGGTTCGAAAGCGGCACCGGTCAATCAAAATTAGTGCGACCCATTGAAGTGGTTTCCGTGTTCCCGGTTGGGCGACTGCAATCAGTTTTTCGGCCGGGAAACCTGAAATCTCATCCCTTCCAGCCCCTACCAGAATAACTTTCCACGCATTTCCTCAAAAGGTACACCACGTGCATTATTATCAGTAGTCCATAGACGCAATTTTTCTATCCTAATCCAGATGCACGATTTGAGATGACAATAAACCTAATTAAATTACTAAAAATACAGGTTTTCCTACTTGTTTTTCTGCTGGCCTGTCAATCTGCTTATGCCGTCAGGATCAAAGACCTTGCCGGTGTGCGGGGGATGCGTGACAACCAGTTGACAGGATTTGGTATTGTAATCGGCTTAAACGGGACCGGAGACTCTTCGGATTCAATTCTGGCCAGAAAACCCATTATCAACGCCCTGGAGCGGATGGCCATCTCAATGAGGCCCGCTGATATAAAAGGACGCGCCATTGCTGGTGTCATTGTAACGGCAACTTTGCCTGCATTTGCAAAACAGGGGCAAAAACTTGATGTCACCGTTAGTACGGTCGGAGATGCCATTTCACTGAGAGGTGGTCAATTGATCGTTACACCACTGCGGGCACATAACAGAGTGGTGTTTGCAGTAGCTGCTGGCCCGGTTGTTGGTATCCCCATGGGAGTTGAACTGCCCGCGGCCCGCGCAGCCATTGGCGCCCAGGACTATGCTTTTGACGCTCGTCGGAAAATCGTTCCTACGGTTGGTTATGTTGTGGGTGGTGGTCTCATCGAGCGTGAAATCGATTTTGATTTGAATTCAAGGGCACGTTTGTTTCTCAATCTGCATCAACCTGATTTTACCACCTCGTTCAGGCTGGCCAAAATCATCAACAAGAGCTTTGGTGATGGATCAGCCCGGTCCATAGACGCTGGAAGTGTTGAAATCTCAGTTCCGGCCAGTTACCTCGGGCAATCAGTTGAATTGATCTCCCGGGTTGAAAACCTGGAGATCGAACCGGACGCAGCAGCGAAAGTGGTAGTGGATGAAAGGACCGGCACGGTTGTAATGGGAACCAATGTAAGAATTCTGCCCATTGCCATTTCATATGGCAACCTCAGTATTCGGATTGGGCAGGAAGCGGTACCCGCAGCTCAGACAGTAGCAGCAGCGGCCGGAAGACCACAACAGGAAATGCCGGCAGCGGAACCGGCTGAAGAGAATCGGGTGATTCTGTTCAAGGGCGCTGTGGATATTAAAGAGGTCGTTAACGGATTGAACAAGATTGGGATTTCAAATTCCGATCTGGTGGAAGTGTTGAAAACAATTAAAACTGCCGGCGCTCTGCAGGCCGAGTTGATTATTAAATAGGACGCCTCAGGGGAAACGTCAGATGGATATCAGTCGGGATGTTACACTAATGAGGATGAAGCAAAACCCATCCCCGGAAAAAAGTATCCGGCAGTCAACTGCCAGAGCAGGTGAGAAAGAGAAGTACAACCGCGACCTGAA
>JAOZRE010000473.1:0-1127 GCA_029940215.1 bacterium
ATTATATGATATTTATGGATATCATAATGCCATTATAGAGGTTTTTCCTTTTAAAACAAGTGATAACCTGCGTTTGCGGGGTTTTTCTCAACACCCTTTAATAACCTTAAGATATAAATTATTATGGGAATAGCTGGAGATATTGTTATTATAGTTGTTGCAGCTTTGGTTGGGGCCTTGATCGCCCATAAACTCAAACAACCACTGGTTTTGGGGTACATTATTGCGGGTATTGTCATCGGGCCGTATTCAAGTGGTGTTACTGTCTCAGGGGTACATGAAATTGAAATGCTGGCTGAAATTGGGGTGGCACTTTTATTATTTGCATTGGGGCTCGAATTTTCATTTAGCGAATTGAGACCGGTATGGAAAGTTGCACTTATCGGAACTCCGATTCAAATAGCTCTAACAATGGTTTTGGGATTTTTTATTGGCCGCTGGATGAATTGGGAGTTCATTCCGTCACTTTGGTTTGGCGCCCTGATTTCCTTTTCCAGTACCATGGTCATATTGAAGACTTTGATGAACCAAGGTTGGATTGGGACCCTCTCCAGTAAGGTGATGATTGGCATGCTGATCATCCAGGATCTAATCGTAGTTCCTGCAATGATCATTTTGCCGCAGTTGAATGATCCAAAAGCAGGCCTACCCATGCTTGGACTGGCCGGTCTAAAGTCGCTCATATTTCTCATTACCATGGTTGTTTTGGGTACAAAATTGATCCCAAAACTCATCTCAATTATTGCAGGGTGGGATTCAAGGGAGCTGTTCCTGTTAACGATCACGGCTATTGCGCTGGGTATTGGATATGTTACCCATGTAGTCGGGCTTTCTTTTGCGTTGGGGGCCTTTGTCGCCGGGATGGTAATTAGTGAATCCGAGTATAGTCATAAAGCCCTTACCGATATCATGTCAATAAGGGATATTTTCGGACTTCTGTTTTTTACTTCTGTTGGTATGCTGCTCGACCCAGATTTTGTAATCGAAAACTCGCTGAATATTCTGCTGATCGTTCTTCTTGTCAGTTTATTGAAAGGGTCCATTTTTGGAATAATTGCAAAATGTTTTGGATATAGCAGAGTTGTACCGATCGCAGTGGCCCTGGGACTATTTCAGATTGGAGAATA
>JAOZRE010000473.1:1137-3394 GCA_029940215.1 bacterium
AGCTGACTCCTATTGTTTCAAAGCTAACAGAGCCCCTTTACTCGGTTGTCAAACGATTCGTTAAAGAGCAGCCCATGCAGGCCTTTGATGTGAGAAAGGAAAAACTCGATAACCATGTCATTATTGCCGGCGGTGGTAGGGTTGGACAGCATATTGCTCATATTTTGGAATTATTAAAGGTCGAATTTGTTATCATTGAGTTGAACTTTCAGCTGTTTGAACAATGCAAATCTCTTGGATTTCCTGTTATTTTCGGAGATGTTGCCCATGAGGTGGTTCTTGAAGTAGCCAAAATCGAACGTGCAAACATGATGTTGCTAACAATACCAAATGTTATTGTATCCCAATCTGTCGTTGAGAAATCCAAGCTACTTAATAGTGAACTTCACATTGTTGCAAGGGCAGAAGGAACAGATCAGATGGAATGTCTTTATGATAAAGGGACTTTCATGGTCGTTTTACCAGAACTTGAGGCTGGCCTGGAAATAGCGCGCCAGGCACTATTATATTTGAATATTCCGGCGGCTATTATTCAAAACTATATCGATTCTAGTAGGCAAAAACACCATACGGCAGCTCAGCCTTCCCAGAGCAACGGCAATACGTTAGTCCAACTTAAAAACGCGCAAAACCTTATCGAAATTACCTGGGCAAGGATCGAAGAAGATAGTCCTCTTGTTGCAAAATCCCTTATGGATCTGGATATTCGGCGAAAAACAGGTACCTCTATTGTGGGAGTGCTCCGCAATGATATCTTCCGACCCAATCCAAATGCTGATTACACATTTGCATATGGTGACTTGGTGGCCGTGATTGGGAATAAAAGCCAAAGGGAATCGTTTCTCAAATCAACAGTTTCTTGAAAATACACAATAAGTGTTTGTATTCCAGTAAATCGTTGTTAATGCTGGATCTTGTTCGGTGATTTCAAGATGGCTAACTCATAAGAAAATGAATACGATTTGATGAATCGGAAATAAATAAATTTTAGGACTTGCGCAGCTGGGATAGGTACTTCCAAGCTCTGATGGAAAATTTTGCAGAAGACTATTTCAAATCCAACTAGAGCCAGAGATATAGATAAAAAGCTGAATTGTCTCTCAAGAATAACGATTTTCGTAACTCACAAGTTTATAGAGAAATGTCACCGTCGGAGCATAAAATGCAAGAAATCAAAGTAATGTCCTATAACATAGAAAATATGCGGAAATTATTTTTAAACAATCAATTTAGTCCGGACAGCATTGAAAAAGTGAATAGTCTGGAAAAGATAATTTCCTGTCAACAGCCACATATTCTTGGGATCGTTGAAGCATCAAATAAAATCAAAGATCATGAGTTTTTTATCGAGAATACCAGACTCTCAGATCTTGGATACAAAGTGGGAAAAAGTAATCATAAAAGAGGAAGACAGGATTTGATTTTCTATTACAGAGATCCATTTGAGATCTTATCAATTGATGAAAATATCAAATTCTATGAATCATGGGCTGAAGATATCGATCAAGATGGTATTGAAGAACTATGTGAATTTGAAAGAAAACCGCTGGAAATTCTTTTTCGTTTAAAAGGAACGGAAATTTCTATCTTGGTTATCCTGGTGGCAACTAAGTCTAAGGGTGTTTTTTCCGTCAATGATTTAATCAACCATCAATATTTGGCTTTGGCTAATCGGAAAAAATTATTGGCTCAATCTAAAAAAATCAGGAGCAGAGTGGATCAATTAATGGAAGAGCAACCGGATTTACCCCTGATTGTTATGGGAGATTTTAATGATGACCCAGGAATGGACTCATATGAAAAAATTTTGGGAGCAAGCGCCATTGAAACCGTTATGGGGTCAGTTTTTGAACCAGAAAAAATCCTTCATGATACATTATGGCATTGGAGTAAAACAGACAAGAATAGAGACCTTTGGACAACAGAATACCCGGATTTAATTGTTCAGAATTATGGTCTCCATAAAGCATGGTTGGATCATATTTTCATTTCTCAAAATCTGCTCTCTGCATCATCGAAATTCAGATATATGATGAATTCTGGCGAGATTATCCCGAAAGATGATGATGCAAACCTCGTATCTGATCACTTCGCAGTCTATTGCAAGTTCGAAGTAAAGAATTGATTCGGTTTTTGAGTAAAATAGAAACCGTGCAAATAGAAGCCTTTATGCATTGACGTTAGATAACTGATAAGGTGCTATCCTGAAAGTCGGATAATGCGTACACTATAAACGCTAAAAAAGTTCCATAATGGC
>JAOZRE010000110.1 GCA_029940215.1 bacterium
TAAGGGATCGTTCAAAAATAACTTGGTGTAACTTGTCCGCAAAAGTCCTGAAAAGACTGGCCATTTTACGAACAAAACTCCAAGTAATTTTTTAGCCGACTCTAAGCGTTTTGACTATTGGTGGACTTCGAACAAATCACAGACATTACAACGGTTTAAGCGGGAGCATCTGTCCAGAAAACAGGTAAACCGTTTCTCCATCAAACCAAATATTACTCTTTCCATGTGAGAGCTCCTTGACCCCTTGATACCAACAACTGTCCGGCTATTCATCAAGGGTTTCAGGATATCGATCATTTCGGTTACCGATGATGCAAATTCTGTTTGCAGTTCTGGAAATCGTTTCTGGATCAGCGGTATCAGGATTTTGCCCGACTCCCCACTGAGGAAGAGTGCAGTGAGCCTATCCGGTAGATTCGAGAGAATAAACTCAGCACTTTCGCTCAGATCTTCTTCCAGCTCCGCGAGATTCCCCACCACACCAATACACTGCTCCGCATCTGCTGAGCAGATGGTTTCAAGCATATTGATCATCGATTCCGGGTTGGCATTATAGGTATCATCAAGCAACAAAGAGCCGTTGATACCCTTAAAAAAGGTCGATCGCCCTTTTTCCTGTGGAAGCGACACCAACCGCGCTTCAACCTCCTCCCAGGTTAGACCGAGGTTGAAACAGACTGCCAGAATAGCCGATAGCAGCTCACCCACATAGTTTCCCAGTTGACCCACTACCACTGATTTTTCCCCCAGTGGAGTTTGGAATACTATCGTCTGTGACATATTCTGAGTGTCCACAAATTGGATACGGTATGAAAACTCGTCAGATCTACGTCCGAAGGTGTGGGTTGGCTCGTTCTGCAGATGAGTCGCCAGTTTTTGGTCCCCGCCGGGAACAATTGATACAGCCTCCCCCCGCCTGTGATTAAATATCTCGGTCTTGGCCTGATAGGTATTTTCGATGGAGCCGAATTTTCCCAGATGAGCGTGCCCCACATTCAACAGAAGCGCAATATCTGCTGGAGCAATGCTGCTGAGGAGGTCCAATTCCCCCAATCCGGAAGATCCCATTTCCAGAATCATCAGATTATGGGTGGCATTCATGAACAGGATTGTAATCGGGCAACCAATATGGTTGTTAAAACTTCCAGGATTACTGAGCAGATTGAAGCGATCTTCCAGTATGTGGGTCAACCAGGTTTTCGTGGTTGTCTTTCCTGAAGATCCGGTGATATTGACTATCTTTCCCTCAAAACCCAGCGCCAGATGATTGGCCAGTTGGTGCAGCGCCTCCAGCGTTTGGGGAACCTTTAGAATCGCTATGCCATTTAAGGGTGGAACCGCTTGTTCGACGATAGCCAGTTTGATTCGAGAGCCCTCAAGCTGTTGAAGATATTGATGACCATCACTGTTATCACCTTTCCATGCGAAAAATATTTCCGCCTGCCCGAGAGAGCGGGTATCAAATGCACCTCCTGACAGTTGAACATCAAAATCGGGCGGAGGCGCCAGCCATTCCCCGCTGGTAATTTTTTCAATCAGAGAAAAACAGAGTAAGTCATTCATAAGTCAGTGGTGAATATTTGTTTCGAGATTTCGGAAACAGCCGTGTTGAAAACCATTGGGTTCATTTACACTCGGCATCGCTTCTATTCAAAAACTGGAATATATCCAGTTGATAGTTATTATCATGCTCAACAGGTACTTGCTTAATAAAGTTTGAAAGGGAGACTCCCAGCAATCTTATCTTTTTCCGGGGAAACTCCTGATGACAGATTTCGGAAAGCTTTCGGTGAGCCAGCTGCCGAATGGAGTTATCCAGATCTTCAGATGAACTCAAGGTCATACTTCTGGTGATTTGCTTGAAATCCTCAAATTTGACTTTCAGGTGAACCGTTCTGGCTTTCTTTCCGGTTTTCTTGGCTCGATTCGACAAGCCATCCAGCAGTCGATCCATCTCCTGCGTCATCTTTTCACCATAGAACTGATCAACTGCAAAGGTGTTTTCGATCCCAACCGACTTTCTTTCCCTGGACGGTTGCACCGGTCGGTCATCAATCCCACGAATAATCCGATACAGGTATCCTCCCAGTTTCCCAAACCGCTGAACCAGGAAATCCTCCGTTTTTTCCAGTAGCTGGTATCCAATTTCAATTCCAAACAGTTGCAGTTTTTTGGCTGTCACCTTCCCAACACCTGGAATTTTGCGGACTGCAACGCCCTCCAAAAAAGCAGGCGCATTCTCAGGCGTGATCACAAACAGCCCGTCCGGCTTTCTCTCATCTGACGCAATTTTTGCCAGAAACTTGTTATAAGAAACACCGGCAGAGGCAGTCAAGTTCAATTGTTCCTTTATGTCACGCTTGATATGCATCGCAACCCATGTTGCGGACGGAATATTCGCAAAGTTTGAGGTAACGTCCAGCCATGCTTCATCAAGCGAGAGGGGCTCAATCAAACTGGTATACTTTTTAAAGATCGAGTGAATTTGTTGGGATATCTCCTTATACCTTTCAAACCGGGGAGGCAAAAACACAGCATCCGGGCATAGCCGCTGTGCCCGCGAGCAGGGCATGGCGGAACGAATTCCATATTCCCGGGCCTTATAACTCGCAGCAGAGACAACGGCACGGCTCTGCGGACTTCCCCCGACCACCACAGGCAAGCCTGCCAGTTGAGGATTATCTTTTATTTCAACTGAAGCATAAAATGCATCCATATCAAGATGAACGATTTTTCGAACCTCTTTTCCCCTGATTAGGTCTGTCATTGCCTGCCTTGCAGAAGTCACCCCCTGTTAAAACCCGGTGAAATAAAAAAATCCGGTCATCATGAAATCGTGCACCCTTGATGCCCAACTACGCTTACTCTACCTGAGTGACCAAATAAAAGAAAACAGCAAAGACCAAAATTTACATCGGCAATAAAACCCACCTGCTTCAAAAGAATTGTGACACATTCATGGCAATCAGCCGCAATCGAAGATAGACATTAAATCGAATTGAGTGGATAATTGAAAATAGGTCAGTCACAATTTGCAACAAGGGGACTGTTCAATATTTCATCAAAGAGTCTGATACCTGCCTGTATAAGACGAACAGGGTAATCGTTTATGACGAAAAAAAGTAAAGTTGTTGAGATCCTTGATACAACATTGAGAGACGGCGAACAGACACAGGGTGTATCCTTTTCCCCGGCGGAAAAAACAAATATTGCCAAAGCACTGATACAATCAGTGGGCATCAGCCGAGTCGAGATCACCTCAGCCAATGTATCTGAAAGGGACCGGGAGGGTGTCATAAACATCACCAACTGGGCCCGAAAAGAGAAACACCTGAAAAAAATTGAAGTCCTCGGGTTTGTAAATCACCAGAAAAGTGTCGACTGGATAGTCGGAGCCGGTGCAAAGGTTATTAACCTGCTGGCCAAAGGAAGCGAGGCCCATTGCCGGAAACAGTTAAAAAAAAGTGTGACCCAGCACTCAAAGGATATTCAAAAAACAGTTGAATATGCAAAAGAAAAGGGGCTTTTGGTTAACGCCTATCTGGAAGACTGGTCCAACGGCTACTATCAAAGCCCGGACTATGTCTATAAGTTGATGGACAGTTTGCTCGACCTGGATATCAAACACATCATGCTTCCGGATACCTTGGGGGTTCTCTCACCGGATGAGGTTTTCGACAGCTTGTCGGAGATGATTCGCCGATATCCGGATACCAATTTCGACTTTCACCCGCACAACGATTACGGTTTGGCCACTATTAATTCGATGATGGCTGTTAGAGCAGGAATACGGACGATTCATTGTACCGTCAATTGTATGGGGGAACGAGCCGGAAACGCATCCCTGGCAGAAGTTGCTGTCAATTTGAGAGATAAAATGAACATGTCGCTCACCATCGACGAATCTCAATTGGTTAAGATCAGTGATATGGTCGCCTCTTTTTCCGGCAAAAGGGTCTCAGACAATACTCCGATTATCGGTGAGGACGTTTTCACTCAGACTGCTGGCATTCATGCGGATGGAGATAAAAAAGGAGCTCTCTATCACAGTACATTGAGGCCCGAACGGTTTGCCCGCAAACGAAGCTATGCACTGGGAAAGCTCAGCGGCAAAGCGTCCCTTGAAAAAAAGCTGGAAGAGCTTGGCCTTCACTTGACACCAAAAAATCGCAAAAAGGTACTGGCACGTGTCATTGAACTGGGAGACTCAAAAAAGCGGATTACGACTGAAGACCTGCCAATCATCATAGCAGACGTTCTGGAACACGATGACTATGGGTACATACGCCTGCTGACCTGCACCATTACCAGTGGACTTAATCTGGAATCAACGGCCAGTATTCATGTTCAAATCCATAATGACCGATATACGGCATCCAGCGGCGGAAATGGTGGATACGACGCCTTCATCCGCGCGATGAAAAAGGTCCTGAGCAAACAGAAAATCAGCTTTCCTAAACTGACCGATTATGAAACCAGAATCCCAAAAGGTGGTCAAACCAGCGCCCTCGTCGATTGTATTATCTCATGGCACGATGGGCAGAAAAACTTCAAAACCAGAGGTGTACATTCAGACCAGGTGGTCGCGGCAGTGGAAGCAACCATGAAAATGCTCAACCTGCATTTGCATGGACAAACTGCGGCTGATGTGAAATAAAGAAAAAAAACTAGAAGAGCGGGTTAAAAATGTAAAATTACAGTATCTCACAGTTCTAAAATCAATAGACATCCTGGGGAAACATCAATTCATTTTGGCTGAGAATTTCGATTTTACACATTTATTTACATCAAGTAGAGTGGTCGCATGAAGATCAATTTTCCATAGGTGGTGTAATCGCCCGTATTCGAAGGCTGAAAATTGCTGCGCTTCTGAAAACCAACAGATTCACGTAAAACCAGATAACATTAGCTTATAACAAAAGCGGACTACTCATGGCAGAAGAGACCAAATTTGAGCGCGCCTTACTGAATATCAAGCAACTGAAAAAAGGGATGAAGATCATCTCATACATTGGTTTCAGTCAGAAATACCAATCGATGGACCTTGAGACCTGCACCTTTGTCAGACACAATTTCAAGGATGCCAGGGCTCGTATTATTCGACAGGAAAAAGAGCTGGATATTAATGTCGAACAGATCGCTGTAGGCGACACAATGAAGCGAATTTATAAGCTCCCGCCCGACCTGAAAAAGTTGACTATTGTAACCGAAAAACTTGTGCCGGCGCTAATGCACAGAGGATTTCTCAAGTTTGAAGTGAAAAGACCGATCTCCTCTCAGGCAGCTGCAACCAAACCGCCGCTAACCAAAAAACAGGTAAAATTCGAAAAATCGAAGACCCAGGCAAACAAGTTCGTTCAACAGTTAAAACAAAATGTGTCAACACACAAAAAAGCCTCCGCGGCTGTGGAAAACATCATGGATGACGCCCGTAAGGGCAAGGTGAGTTACAATGGTGTGAAGGAATATGTCGACAATATCACGGAAAACGCATCCTCCGAGGCAATGTCAGCCATCATGAGCCTGAAGGAGAGTGACCAGACCTATGACCATTGTGTTGACGTGGGGGTTATTTTTCAGACCAGTTATTTGAAAATTATTGAATCAAAAGGTAGAAAAAGTATCTTTGAAAATGAGGCAAAAACACTGCTAGGCGCATTTCTGCATGATTTTGGCAAGTCCAAAGTACCAAAAGATATCCTCGACAGCACGGTTCGATTTGAAAGGGACAGTCAGGAAATGCAGATGATGCAATCTCATCCGGTTTTTGCAGTTGAGTTACTTGCCGGCATGGGAATGTCTGAAGATATCATCAATATGGCTCACTATCACCATGTCAAGCAGGACACCACCATTAACTCCTGCTACCCCAAAGGTGTCAACTATGATGAGGTGATATACGAAACCCGTTTGATATCCATAATTGACGTCTACCAGGCGTTAGTTGGGAAACGGAAATACAAGAAATCCTGGAACCCACCCGCCGCCATGCGATACCTCGATGCGTTAGCCGGTGTAGAGTTTGATATGGATGTCTGGGACGACTTTCTGCAGGTAATGGGGCTTTATCCCAAGGGTTCCCTCGTAGAGTTAAATGATTCGTCTGCAGCGTTTGTGATGAATATTTCTGAAGATGATCCGGAAAGACCGCAAGTGGTTATTGCTAAAAATGCAGCCGGTGACATTTTAACTCACCACACCTTGTTGGACCTTCAAGAAGAGAAGGATATCGAAATTGTCAAAGATCTGGATGTGATGGAGGTTTTTGGAAAAGATGCGATGGAAGTCTTTTCCAAGATCAATATCTCTTGACAGGACTTATAACCACCCACTTCTTCATACCATCAGGAATTCAGCAGATGCGTCACGATTTGGTCACCAAACGCATCTGTTCCTATCATTTTGATATCACTATCTGAGTTTGAAAGATCCGGTGTTGAGTACCCTTCCGCAAAAACACTCTGCATGGCCTTCCAGATCTTCTTTGATTCTTGTTCCAGTCCCATGACCATATCCAGCATCATAGCCACTGAGCCGACCATGGCGTAGGGGTTGGCGATATTCTGCCCCACAATATCCGGAGCGGAACCATGTGAGGGCTCGAAATAGGCCTTGCTATCCCCCAGACAGGCGGAAGGCATCAGTCCCAGAGAACCCAGAATCCCGCCACCCTGGTCGCTTAATATGTCTCCAAACATATTCTCCATCACCATCACATCAAACTGACCCGGATTTAAACACAACGCTGTCGCAGCAGCATCGACCAGTACCTGTTTCACTGTCACTTCGGGATACTCAGGAGCGATCTCATCCAATATCTCATTCCACAAGACACTGGAAGTCAGTACATTACTTTTATGAACATTATGCAAAACCTTCTGGCGCTTCATTGCCGTCTGAAACCCCACATGCAATATTTTACTGATCTGCTCCTCATCATATTCGAGAGTCTCTTTGACCCAGCGCTTACCGCCAGCATCAGTTCCTTTCTGCTTTTCACCGAAATACAGTCCGCCTACCAGTTCCCGGATAATCATTATTTCAATCCCGTCACCAATTATCTGAGGTTTCAGCGGAGAAAAATGGGACAGTTCCGGTGGTAGAGAAACTGGGCGAAAATTGGCGTAGGTATTATATCTTTTCCGCAGCGGCAACAATGCCCCTCGTTCCGGACGTTCTTCAACAGGTATCTGCTTCGATTCTTCATGCCCGAGACCAATGGTTCCCTTCAAGATTGTGTCTGCTGCATCGCACATAGCAATTGTTTCTTCAGGGAATGCTTTTCCATCACTGAAATATGCGCAGGCACCAAAATTTCCGTGCAGCAGTTCAAAACTGATATCATTTCTTTTCTCGACAACCTCGAGAACTTTCAATGCCTGGTTCATGATTTCCGGGCCGATTCCATCTCCTGCCAGAACGGCAATCTTATAATTTTTCATATGACTCCTACTCCATTACCTTGATTTAATATTTAACAAAAACAATATACTGCCCATATCAGCCCGGTATCAACCATGGATCTACTATCGCTTCTTGCTGGACTCGATTGCTTTCAGGATCTTTTTCTTGGTTTTTTTAAAGTCATCGAGCCCCATACGGTCACTATCCAGAGCCCGTTCAGCTGTTTTCAGTGCCTTCTGATACTCCTGTTTCTGGTAGTAAGCCTCTGCCAGCGTGTCCAGATTCGCAGGTGAAGCACTGATTTTCACTGCTTTCAGGGCCAGTTTCAGGGCTTCATCCAGTTTACGCATCTCTTTGTTTTTTGCTGTCAGATACATCCAAGCCAGATTATTCAAAGCCACATTGTCATTCGGGTTAGATGCCAATATCGCCTTATACACCTCTTCAGCTTCCCGGTAGCGAACCGAAAGATCATAGTTCAAGGCCAGCCTGAGGTGAGCCCAGACATTCTGTCCAGAGGAACGATTTTCCAGGTACTTTTTTAACAACTCGATTGACGATTGGTAATCTTTCAATTGCTGGTGTGCATATGCCAACTTGATCATTAACCAGATATTCTCGCTGTCAACCGCCAGTCCTTTTTGAAAAAGCTGCTCAGCCCTTTTCCACTTTTTTTTATGCAGAGCGTCCACGCCCTGATAAAAGTAGTGCCAGCCTGATTTTGCCGGAGAGTCTTTAACTTTGCTACTCTGTCTGGTTGTACTCTCTTTTCGCAACAGGTGGGACAAGGTATTCAAATAGGGAAGATGAACACTGTCCTTTAATCCCTTGGATTTCAGGAGCTTCTTAGCCTGATCAAAGCGTTTATGCATGATGGCATTGTATACTCCAGCCTCGAGGCTATCTTTCTGAAATCCCCAGTAAATGTGAGCCTGGTCAGTCAGCAGCAGATATAGTTCAACCGTATTGATATCGGAATCTTCATGGTCCAGCGCCTGTTCAATAGTTGCCAGCGCAGCTTTTTTGTCCAGGTGCAGTTGGACAAAAGCCAGCCGGGTCAACAGATAAGCGTTGCTAGGTGAGTGTTGAAGCGCCAGCCGGAAGGATTTTTCAGCCTCTTCATACCTCTTCAGGCTTTCCAGACTGTTTGCCTCTATCTCTTTCAGCCAGGATGCATCGGGCCGACGCTTGACTGCCTGTTGGATTGACTGGTAGGCCTTTGCAAATTCCTTCAACTGATTTTGGATCTGGGCCTTTTTAGCGTAGGCCCAGTAATCGTCTGGCGTCATCTGCAGTATCTGATCAATTTCGGCAAGGGCACCTTGCCAGTCCTCCAGATCAGAAAGCAGTTCCACATAATAGGACCGCACCCAGGAGGCGTCCGGTTTTAGTTCGATGGATCGTTGAAAATAGATTTTTGACTGTTTATAGTTCGATGTCAGTCTGTGTAAATTTCCCAGTTTGCCGAGAATGACATGGTCTCCGGAGTTGTTGGACAAGGCCTCTTCATAAGCCTTGATAGCTTCTGAATAGTTCGCCCTTTTTTCCAACAGGGAAGCGTACTCAAGAATCAGGGTTTGATTTTTGCGATTAATCTCCAACCCTTCCAAGATAATCTTTTCCGCCTCAAAGGTGTCGTTCTGCCGGTTATAGATTCTGGCCAGCATCTCGTAAATAAATGGATCCCGTGATTTTTTGGCTCTTGCCTCTTCCAGCGCCTTCACTGCCTTATCAGGCTGCCCGGTCTGAAAATATATTTTTGAGAGCTGAACTTTAGCCCAGGTTGAGTCGGGCTTTACCCTCAATCCTGCCAGGAACAAACGGATAGACTCCTCCCAGTTTTTTTCAGCAGCAAATATGGTGGCCAGATGAAAAATCGGCAGATGGTTCTCTGGATGTTTTGCGATCGCATTGTTTAAGATCGATTTGGCCTTTAATTGTTCATTACTGGAGTACAACAGCGTCGCATAGCGCATACTCACCCATGCACTATCCGGGAATTTTTGAAACAGCAGGCGGATATGCTGTCCCATTCCAGGGCCGTCCTTCAGATAGCTCAAAATTTCAATATACAACTGATGGTATCTCAACGTCTGGTCTGATAACCGCATTGCGGTAATACAAGATCGCTTTGCATCCTGAAGTCGGTTCAGACGAAGTTCCACCCTGGCCTTACTGTACCAGAGGTCGTGGTCATTCGCATTCAACTTCAGTGCTTCGGATGCCAACTTCAGCG
Source organism: bacterium (assembly GCA_029940215.1). GTDB lineage: Bacteria > SAR324 > SAR324 > XYD2-FULL-50-16 > XYD2-FULL-50-16 > JAHJRI01. The sequence goes on from JAOZRE010000110.1 coordinate 9,641, forward strand.
CTTCCACTAAATTGCCGTTTCCCCTTTCAATGGCTGACAAGATTTTCAGGATATCAAAGGAGCGATAGTTCTGCTTGTAGGCCAGCAGCAGGTCTGCACGTGCCGATTCAATATACCCAATATTCAATAGGAACTGACCCCTCGCAACAAGCAGACCTATATTGTTGGGATTTTCCTCTATCTTTTGTGTCAGATAATTCAGCGCCTGCTGCTCCTTGTCCAACTTTTTAAGTATAGTGGCCTTTGTTAGATGATAACTGGGAATCTGCTGATTCCGGCCAATCAACCGCTCTATTTTCTCCAATGCAGATTCAAACTGCTGATTTTTCATATCCCGGTTAATATCCACCATCAGCGATTTGTCTGCAGCTGGATTTTGATCAGCACGGCTTCCAGGTGCCTGATGACTCCCGGCAGGGTCCAATTTGGGGGTACAGGCTGACGCGATCAGCAGGAACAGTAGGATAGCGGAGGTAAGACTGAAACATCGTCTGGATATAATGCCCATATTGCACCTGTTATGGCGAGAAGGTATCTTTGTATGTTTATCTATCAGCGCGGTTGTATCTTCTGATTATATAGCAACGGCTATAATTTAAGAATTGACTTATTGCGACTTACCAGTAATGACCCGGGAGACCGATTTACCAAGGCCCTAAGAAAGATTACCCCCCTAAAACAGTGTCCCGTAATCAATTTCAAAAAGGACTGTCTGCCCCGACTTGTTCTTTCTTAGCTGAATTCGTTTTACCCAGATCGGCTCAATCAGAGGTAACAGCTCACTAACCGTAATCTGCATCGACTCATTTTGAATATCTACCTGGATCACTGGATTTCTAAACGCCTTCCAGTAGATACCCCTTATGATCGGGTCCAACAGTGCCATTTGAGAGACATCGAAATCGGCCAACGCGGGGTGTTCTGCCACCTCTCCCTGTTGCCCCTGAATAAAATGAAACTCCGTATGGTAGTATTTTCCCCGGTGGCGTTTTGTCACCTGCCACATGGTTTGCTGATGATTAACCGGCGTGATACTCACCACGCCTGCATCTGGAATCATCGTTGTCAGATCCCGGTTGATCCGATGATAGCTGAACCCTGAATAGGCGATAAAAATAATGAGAGTGAAAAGCGCCAGAATACTCAGTATGGTTTCAGAAAGATCAGACCCAAGAAGTGCAACCCAAATGGCTGCGAAAACAACGGTGGAAAAAACAAACCCGGGGGACACCCAGCCCAAACCAAATGAGACAGATGAAAACGGAGCCAGAAATGATAGATTCTCCATGCTGAAAATGGAAAACCCCGCGTATAGCAGCAGACCAACCAATGGCAACAGTAATTTTCTGGATTTCTTGATATCCCGGCCATACACCCAGTTGAGCAACGCAGCAACGAACCAGAACAGAGCCTGGTAGGTAAGGCTATGAAAAATTAGCCCCTCATTTTGAAACCAGATCTCCCCTAAAATAAATCGTAGGAGATAATCCCCCACCGGCAACAAGATCCCCAGGTACAAAAGAAATCGAGACCATCGTGAGATCGTCACCTTTTTTTGTAACAAATTGAGCGCATAGTAAACGGTAAAAACAGTTGCTGCTATATTCATTTGACCATATGTGAATCGTAATGCCCCAACATTCTGGAGTAAATTATTCCAGGAACCCGTTTACAGCATCTGCCTGACAGCTTCCAATACTGCCTCCAGCGTAATTCCAAACTGCTTAAAGAGGTCCTTTGCCGGAGCGGATGCCCCAAAACCGGACATGCCCACAAATTGGCCCTGGTCGCCCATATATTTCTCCCAGCCTCTTTGAATTCCAGCCTCAATAACCACCCGGTTTTTTATCTGCTCAGGCAACACACTTTTTCGGTAGACTTCCGGTTGCCGATCGAACAGTTCACAGGAGGGCATACTGACAACCTGGGTTTTGACGCCTTCTTTGGCTAGCTGTTCATGTGCCTCAATCGCCAGCGCGACTTCTGAACCGGAAGCAATCAGTACAGCCTCTGCATCCTGCTCGGATATCAAAACATATCCTCCCTTCACCGCCTGCTCCGCTGATCCGTACTTTTTCTGATCCAGTACCGGTAGACCTTGCCGTGTCAATGCCAATGCCACCGGGCACTTTTGATTTTCCAGCGCAAACTTCCAGGCCTCAACTGTTTCATTGGCATCTGCAGGTCGAAACAGAACAAGCCCCGGCATCGCCCTGAGATAGGAAACATGTTCCACCGGTTGATGAGTGGGACCATCCTCACCCAGACCGATACTGTCATGCGTGAACACAAAAATTGAGGGGTAGTTTGACAGTGCAGCCACCCGAATCGCCGGGAGCATGTAGTCTGCAAAGCAGAGAAATGTAGCGCCATAGGCCCGTAACAGACCACTGAGCGAAATCCCGTTTAAAATAGCTCCCATCGCATGTTCCCTGACACCAAAATGGATATATCTGCCATCTGGTCGATCTTTTTGAAATACTTCAGCCTCTGAGAATTTTGTATTATTTGAGGGAGTCAGATCTGCAGAACCGCCAAGAACCAGTGGTAAGTGGGGCATTACTGCTTCCAGAAATTTTCCGGAGGCGACACGGGTGGCAATGGAGGACCCGGCTTCAAAATCGGGCAACACCTCTTTCCAGTTCACCGGAAGTTTCCCCGCAACCGCATTCTGATAAACCGCAGCCAAATCAGCATGTGCCGTGGCGTATGATTGAAGCAGGCTGTTCCAATCCGCTTCTAACTGTTGCCCTTGAGATCCCGCATGATCAAATACGGCCCTGGCCTCATCCGGAACGTGAAAACTGTCAAAATTCCATCCCAGGGCATCACGGGTTTGTTTCAACTCATCATCCCCAAGCGGTGAACCATGAACTCCGGAAGTACCCTGTTTTTTAGGGCTTCCGTATCCGATGATCGTCTCCACTTTGATCAATGACGGGCGACCGCTCTCTTTCTTTGCATTTTCAAGCGCCTGATCGAAGGATTCCAAATCATGACCGTCCCCAACAATTTCCTGAACAAACCAGCCGTATGCCTCGAACCGTTTGACCACATCCTCAGTGAAGCTCATGCTGGTCTGACCATCAATGGT
>JAOZRE010000111.1 GCA_029940215.1 bacterium
ATTGACAAGGAAACCGGAGAGGTGACCATGACATTCAAACTGCCCGGGTTTTAACAAGTTCAGCACGATCCCCCTGGCGGGGCGTATAAACGTGGCGATATCCCTAAAACAGTCCCAGCCTGGATGCTCGCTGGGAGATAAGTACGCCCTATCCCTAAATCAGCTTGCAGTCGTACTGTTGAAATTTCCGGTCGTTCGACATCACAGCAAGCCCATTTGTCAAAGCCTGCGCGATCAGCATCCGGTCAAAGGGGTCTTTATGGTGCAGGGGCAATTGTCCAAGTGTCAGGGCATCTTTCCCTGAAAAATCAAGTATCGCCATCCCCATTTTCTCCGCCATTTCAACCGGATCAAACGCAATGGTGATTTTACCGATGGACTGTTTGATCATGAGCTCGGCGATACTCATGGCACTCAAAAACAGCTCGTTTGCCGGGGATTCCAGCTCATATCGCCTGATGTCGCTCAATTTCCCAGGATCAGAAAGCATCCACAAATAGATATGGGTGTCTGCGAGTATCTTCATCTTCACTCCCCGTAAAACATCTCATTTATCTCTTCATCTTCATCAAGAAAGTCATCTGGAACAGTGATTTGCCCCTGCAACAATCCCAACGTGCGCTTTTTCTTTGGATTGTGGACGACCAGTTTGACCAAGGGCAGATTATTTTTTGCGATAATTACCTCCTCGCCGTGATAGGCCATATCCACCAACTTGGAAAGCTTTGCTTTCGCTTCCGATACGTTAATAATCATTTTATCCCTCTGGTTAGATGTTATTAAGGTCCAGTGTACCTATTCAGACCATGTTGGTCAATCTAATTGAGGATTCACTACAGAGGCACCGAGAACGCAGGGAAAAAACCATCATTGTCCCGTTAGGATTTTGCATTTCAGGGCCAATTAATCAAGATATTCAATGGAGTCAAGGTAACTTCTGCTCTGGAAACTCATCCTGAAAAAATAGTATTGAAACCGTATGATGAACTCGAAACCCTCTTTTCGAAAACCAGCCGCGTTTTTAATTCAATCGCCGGCCGCGGACGATGACCTCTTCCCGGCCCTCGTAGTAGCCCCGGGTCAGGTGGTGGGTGGTGCCGCGCAGGGTTTTCTCCACGGAGGGGGCAGCGATCATCAGCTGGAGCTCCATGCTGGCGCAGAAGTCGTTGAGGGTGTAGAGCGCTTTCTGGTCCAGGCGCGATGATTCGTCCAGCAGCAGAAACCGCAGGCTGCCGGACTGCTCAGTGCCGCGCAACAGGTTGGCCTGGTCCTCCCAGCTCATCAGCACCATGATCAGGACTGCAATCCCCACCCCGATGGACTCGCCGGTGGAGAGGTTGGTGGAGGTGACCTTCTCAAAATCCTCGTTGCCCTCCCTGCGAACCTCGATGTTCAGCCGGACATAGTGCCGGTAGTCCAGCAGCAGGTCCCCCTTGACCTTGCCGGCGCCCAGCTCTTCGTAGAGGTTGGCCATCAGGGTTTCCACCGGAACGGTCTCGCTGCCGCTTTCGGTAAAGAAGTCCAATTGCTGGGGCAGAACGTCAAGAAACGCCTTCAGCTTGGGCTGGGTTTCGATGTTGATGCGAATGGTCTGCAGAAAGCCGAAGCGCACGGCTTCCAGCTTCTGGTTCAACTGCCGGATCCGGCTTTTCTCCTTGCGGATTTTGGCGTGAATGTGCGAGGGGATGTTCTGCACGTGCTGTCGCAGGCTGTGTTCCTGTTGCTCCAGATTCTGCTCAAGGGTCTCCAGCTTTTCGGCGATGGTGGCCTGTGCCTTTTCCGGGTCGCTGGTCTGCAGGTCCACCGGAATCACCTGGTTCAGAAAGCCCTGGATCTGTTGCCAGATAAACAGGCATTCGTTGCCCTGGCTGATCTCGTCCGACTCCTCAGACCGGTTGGCTTTGATACTGTCCAGCAGCACCCGGGTGTTGCTCATGCTCTCCAGGGTTTTGATCAGGGTTGCCCGCGCTGCCGACTCCTTACGCCAGAAACGGTCCGGTTTTTTGCTGCCGCTCTGCAGTTCACTGTAAAAATCAGCCAGCAACCGTTCAAGCTTGCCCTCACTGCGGGCCTGGTTGCGAAACTGTCGCCAGGCGTTCAGCACGGGTCTCGCCTGTGCGTATACCCGTTTCCAGGCAACCTCAGCCTTTGTTTTGGTCTCCTGCACCTGCCTGATCTCCGCCTCCTGCTGAAAACCTGAGGTTTTCAGCTCGTTCAAGCGTTTCTCCTCGCTGTTTGCCAGGTCTGTCGCCGCTGTGACCTGCTCCTCTGCCTGCGTCACCTCCGCTTCAGAGCCCTCCGATGCCAATTTTCCCAGACTGTTCCGCAGTTGTTCCAGTTGACCTTCCAGCGAAATTAATTTCTTATCCTCGGAGCGCGACAGGGCCTCGGCTTCGGTCAGCTTTCCGGTGATGGTCTCCAACTCCTGCTTCAGTGCCTGTTGCTGTTCGTCGATCTCGGTCAGCTGGTCGTGCAGGTGCTGGGTGAACCCCTTTTTCTCCTCCAGCAGCGGGACCTGGTCCTCGTACTGGAAATGGGACCTGCTCTCTGCCAGTCGCTGCAAGGCCTCCACCGCCAGCCTCGCGCGATCCTCCTCCTTCCGGGCCTGCTGCAGGGCTGTTTCCAACTGCTGTCCGTCGGATGTCATGGGATCGTTCAGGGTGGCCAGCCCCTGTTGCAGCTCCCTGATCAGCTCCCGCTTGTGTTCGATCTCCTCACCCAGAGCCTCCGCCAGTGCCTGCTCACCCAGAAGCTCGTCCCGTGCCGATTCCAGACCCGTTTCGCTCAACAGCTCCCTGTGGATAAAGGTCTGCTGGACCCGGGTACGTCGCTCGTTCAGTCTTTCCAGTTTCCCGTGAATCCGCTTTTCCCGTTCGGTCAGTTCCAGCAACGCCTGATCCAGGGTCGGAATTGATTGTTCGAGTGTCTCGATGGCTTCAATGGGCGAAGCTGATTCCAGAAATGAAGCGTAGGGGACCAGTCTGCCAAGTAGCAATAGATTCTCTTCGCCACCCTTGATTCGTTGCTGCAGTTTTTCAAGCTCACCGGTCATCTTCTTGATATCATCCCGCAGGAACTCGACTTTTTCGGTGCGGGCGCGTTTCCCCAATGAGGGGTGCTCGGACAGACGACTGAGCCGCCAGGCATCACCATGTTTCACCAGTAAAGAGTCGACCATCTCCCTGGATTCCGGTAGCTTCTCCTGCTTCTCCTCCTCTACCAGCCAGACCTCGTCCGGTCGGTTGAAGCTGTTCGCAATCTCTTCGGCTGCTGCCTGGACATTCTTAACGACCAGCGCGTTGGCAAGCGGTCCCAGGCGGCTCTCCAGGTTAGCCGACCACTCGGTGGGAATATCCTCATACCGGTTCGAGAGCAAGGTGCCGTATCCCTCCTCGTTCAGGGCCTTCAGTCTGTCATCAGTGGTCCCGGTGGAGAGCAGGGTGTTGAACAGCAGTTGCTTCTGCTTCAGGTCAGCCTCGAGTCGAAACCGGTCCAGGTTGAGCTTGAGCTGCTGATCGTCCAGGGACTTGCGCAGGTAGGAGAGCTCCTTTTTGCTGGAAATGGTTCGGGCGGTCCGGTCCTCGAGCTGTTTGCGATCCTCCTGAAAGGATTCCCAGTCACCGAGGGTCTTCTTCAACTCCGGCAGCTGCCGATCAACAGACGCCAGCTCGTCCTGTTTGCCGCGAATGGACTGCCGCAGCTCCGTCAGTTGCCCCTCTTTCTCTTCAATCTCGCCAACCAGTCCCTGCCAGGCCTGTTCGAGTTCGTCGCCGGATTTGACGGACGACAGTTCTGCCGCCGCCAGATGCGCGAGCGCCTCGTTGCGGTGTGAAATTTTATTTTCCAGCACTGAAAGTGTTTCCGGGATAGTCTTCAGCCGGTTATAGCGCACCTCGAGATCCCTGAAATCGTCACAGGCCTGAACGGCAAGTGCGCCCGCTGTTTCGGGTTCGATGTCAAAGTCACTCACTTGTCGGAGCAATTCCAGGTAACGGTTGCGGTGCTGCAGCTTCAGGTTGGTTTCCTGCCACTGCCTGTACGCGGCCTGGTGGGTTTCCTGAGAGTCTGCAAACTGCTTTTCAGCCCGGTTGGTCCAATCCTCTATGGATTCAATATCGATATTTTCCGTATCCAGCAGTTCCCTGGTTTCTGACAGGAGCTTGCTGGCCTGCTGGTATAGCCCGACCTGTTTGGAAAGTGTCTCCCAGGCCTCCCCGGCATTGGAAAGCTTTTTGGCGAGCTCCAGTTGTTGGTTGGTCAGTGCCTGATTCCGAGACTGGTTCTCCCGCTCTTCCTGTTTCAGGGTTGACAGCTTTGCCTGCTCTTCACTGGCGACTTGTTGTTGCTTGACCTGCCCGGCCTGTTTGCTGTCGATCTCCTGCTTGATATCACGGGCGGAATGCGCAACAGCCATTTGCTCCCGGGCAGCTTCCAGACCGGAAACAGCTCGCCGGTAGGTATCCTCCTGCTCAAACATCCGGGTTTTGGTCTCGATGATCTTTGCAGAGAGTTCTTCCCAGCGAGACCGGCTGGTTCGTCGTTCTTTGCGAATGTCCAATGCTTTTCGCAGGGACTGTTCAGCCGTCAGCCGATTGGCATAACATGCCGCTGAAAACATCTCCAGGCCGTTCTGGTAAACGCCCTGAATAACGCCCCTGACCGACTGGTAACGTTGGATGGTCGCACGCGTCCGGCGACAGGTCAGCAGGTTCTGCTCCATGTCCTGGATACTGGATACCAGCGTATTGTCCTGGGGCAGCAGATAGTCCCGCAGGCTGGACTGCAGCGAGCGCGACAGGCCACCGTAGAGGCTGGTGTGCAACAGCTGGTTGTACTGCTTGCGCTCGTCGTTCTCAGCCATCCGCACCGGTGTGATCCCGGCGTCGAACAGAAACTTGAAGTAATCCTTGGCATGACGGAAATAGACCAGTTCGCCCCCGGCAACAGATGCCTTTTCGCCGATCTCCGCCAGGGAGGGAATTTCCTGCCGGTTGGCGTCGGCATGGTGTATCAGCAACATCTGCTCCAGGTCGGCATCGAGGTCGAGATTGCGCACGGCAAAATGTTTCAGGTGAACCTGGGGGTAGGTCTTTTTGATCAGTTGGACTCCCACCAGATGACGAACCCCGTCAGCGGTCAGGATGTCGAGAATACTGAAAACCGGATCTCCCTGCCCCAGGCGGCCGTACAGACCCTTGTCCTCATTCTTGCGAACGTTGACCGTGGAGACGTTCTGGAAATTGAGGAAATTCAGATCCGGCATCAGACAGGTATAAGCCGCAATCATGATGGTGGTCTTGCCGGTCCCGTTGGCACCCTCCAGGATGGTCATGCCCGGGTCGAGCTGAAAGGGCTGAAAAAACATTCCCTTCCAGTTGATCAAAATGACCTGCTGTATGCGGCTCTTGCTATTCATCCTCTTCCTCTATGTCGTCAGCAACGTCGTTCAAAAACGGATCTTCACCCCGTACGACGCTCTCCAATGCTTTCTCAGGGTTTTCCAGGTCCCTGACCGGGTCCATGAACCGAAAAATGGGTTTGCGCGGATAGATGCGGCTGAAATCAGGGTTAAGGGTCACAAAGCCCAACCGCGCCAGTTCCCGCAGGGACTTCTTGATAGCCTGGTGAAAGTTGGCGATATCGTGCTCACCCACCATCTCCTTCTCCCGCTTGCGCTTCAGAAAAATCCGGCTGATCTGGTTCTTTCCCAGCAGCAGCTCGATCTTCTCCACCAGTTCCTGAAAATCAAAACTGCCGGAAGATTCGAGGTAGCGCGGATCCATCTTCATCAAAGCCAGAAACTGGCTGACGATCATCGACTCGATCCCGAGGGTATAGGTCCGGATCAACTTGGACACCGGCCGCAGGTAGTAGTAACCCTCGGCTGCGTACACCAGCTCGCTGCCGTACAGGTCATAGTAAATCGTCACCCAGTCCAGCGCCCGCGTGATAAACTCATAAGCCTCAATCTCCTCCTCATCACAATGCCACCCCGCCCGGAGCTTCACGTCTATCTCGGGGAACAGGGGATCCATGATCAGTTCATGCAGGTCAGTGTATTCTTTTTTCATAGTGACTTTTTTGTCTTAATCCTAATCATAATCATATTCTTAATTCGGGCACTTAAGCATTGATAATTAATTGTTAACTATTGATTATTAACTATTCGTTATGGCTCAGTAGAGAAATTCATTGAGGACTGGATTTCCTCTTTATAGCAGTACCGACACTGGCGCTGATAATTCTGCAAAGTTCGTCACACTCATTTTGTAGTTCAGATAGTTGATTTTTTGGAATCATATCACTCCTGATAATGATTTCCATCCAGACTTTTGTTTCATTAAGCTCTTTCAATGTAATCTTTAGCTTATGAATAAAGTCATTTGGACTTTCGGCAGAGCGTGCTTCTGCGTAGTTAGGCGCTGGAGAGGTTCCGCTGCGGAGTACTTGTTTTGCAATGTGTTTTTCAGAAAACGAATTGGCAAGTTTTGACGTCATCCTCACAATTCTAACAGCAAAATTAATAAGTCTCTCCTGAATATCATCACCTTTTGCCATATTGAATCCCCAACTATCGAGTTGAAAGAACAATAATTAATACTCAATTGCCAATAATCAATTGTTAACTTTTGAATCATTCACCCGCAAATTTTGCATTTCCACATCTCTTACGATCTCCCACTTACTTGTCAATATCGGTTTCTGGCCGCTTTCTTTGATGATCAGGTCGATGATGGTGCCGATGTGGGGGTAGACAGTTTCGACCGGGTATTTCTCCAGGTACGGCTCGATCAGTTCGATGAGATCGATGGGTTTGTTTTCATCCAGTCGTATTTTGAGGTCGGCCATCAGTTCGGTCAGGACGCGGTTGCTTGTTTCGTCGGTGTTGTCGGCTGCTTCGCCGTGATCAATCAGGGTGCGGGTGACCCGCTGTTTTTCGGTTGTGAGATTGATCTCTTTCAGGGTTTTGAACGGATAGGGCCGGATGATTTGCATAAACCAAGGCGCCGTGGTGTATGTCTGCAGCTGTTCGGTCATTTTTCGGGAGAGTTCGCGGTTGGGATCGAAGCGGACGATGGACTGCAGGAAGTCGTTGACGCGCCTGTAATACTGCGACCACGAAGCCACTCGCTCCTTTCCCCACTGCTCCAGCTGATCCAGGCGGTGGAAAATGGTGTCGATGGTGTCCAGCACCTTCAGCTGACGGTGGTCGTCGGCCTGCTCGAAAATCTCGCTCAACCCCTGCTTGATGGCTGTATTTTCGGAGAGAATGGTGCGGTACAGCTCCTGGAGGGTGTCGCTGGTGGTGGTCAGCAGCTGTTCGCAGGACTCCAGCGCCTGCAGCCAGTCCTGCTCCAGCAGGTCGCTGATCTGTGAGCGCACCTCGTTCTGCTCCAGATCCAGCCCCCGCTGTCGCTTTTCGATGGCCTCCAGCAGCTCGCCCACAATCACCTCAAGTGGGATCTGCACCTTTTCGGTCCAGAAGGTCTCGGAACCACTGCTCTCCAGCGCCTTTCGAATATCGGACAGGAAACTGACGATACGAGACGTGATGATGGTCAGACTCTGGCGGGTAAGCTTTTCGGTTTCGTTCAGAAACTTGACGATGGATTTTCCCAGTTGCGTCATGTCGTAGAGCGGACGGCCGCTCAGGCCGCCGCCATCGATTCTGATCAGAAGCTGGTTTTTATGCAGTCGCTCAGTAGCACTGATAACTCGCTGGGGGACGGATTCCGGATTACTGCGGGTGATGTCGGTGACGATCTGGTAGACCTTCTCCAGGTCTGAGGACTCCAGGGAATAGACCTGCTGAATGTCAATGTAGGTATAGATCCCGGCAATAAAAGCCATGTCCTCGCGGCTGATATTTATCTCCAGTCCGGAGCGATAAGCGCGCGAGACGGCTTCGGGGACGCTGGTCGGTGCTGTCAGCTCCGCCGGGGCCATCTAATTTCCCCTCTCCGCTTTCTCAATCTTGGCCCAGGAGTCACGCAGGGTGACGGTGCGGTTGAACACCAGCTTTTCCGGAGTGGAATCAACGGAATCCACACAGAAATATCCCTGTCGTTCAAACTGAAAGCGGGCTTCGGGCGATGCTCCCTTTATCGCAGGCTCGAGGTAACTGAACTCGAGAATTTCCTCCGATTCCGGGTTGAGAAAGGTGGTGAAATCGGCTCCGTCCTTATCGGCTGTGGGGCGAGCCTTGGTGAAGAGCCGGTCGTAGAGCCTCACTTCCGCCTGGATGGCGTGTGGTGCGGATACCCAGTGCAGGGTGCCCTTGACCTTGCGGGTCACGGTTCCCGTCCCGCTCTTGGTGTCGGGATCGTAGGTGCAGTGAATTTCCCTGACCTCTCCCGTCGCCTCGTCCTTGACGACGGACTCGCACTTGATGATATAGGCGTACCGCAACCGGACCTCTCTGCCCGGTGTCAGCCTGAAAAATTTCCTGGGGGGATCCTCTCGAAAATCGTCCTGTTCGATATAAAGCTCTCGTGAAAAAGGCATCTTGCGGGAGCCCATTTCCGGGTTGTTGGGATGATAGTCCGCTTCCAGCTCTTCCACCTGACCTTCTGGAAAATTGTCGATAATCAGCTTGACCGGCTTGAGCACGCCCATCACTCGGGGAGTTGTCTCGCCGAGCGCTTCCCGCACGCAGGTCTCCAGCAGACTCATTTCAATGTAGTTTTCTTTCTTGGTAATGCCCACCCTCTCGGCGAAGTCCCGAAGGGCTGCAGGCGGATAACCCCTGCGGCGCATCCCCATCAGAGTTGGCAATCGAGGATCGTCCCAGCCGTTGACCATTTTCTTTACCACCAGCTGGTTCAGCATTCGCTTGCTGGTCACCGTGTAGTTGAGAGAGAGCCGCGAGAACTCAATTTGCTGAGGGTGACAGGGGGTCTGAAGCGTGTCCAGTACCCAGTCGTAAAGCGGTCGGTGGTCCTCAAATTCCAATGTACAGAGCGAATGGGTAATGCCCTCCTGGGCATCAGAAATGCAGTGGGTGTAGTCGTACATGGGATAGATACACCACTTGTCCCCGGTGCGGTAATGGGACGCCTTCAGGACCCGGTACAGTACCGGATCCCGCATATTGATATTGGGCGATGTCATGTCGATCTTTGCCCGCAGGACGTACTTTCCTTCATCAAACTCGCCGGCCTGCATGCGCTGAAACAGGTCCAGATTCTCCTCTATCGGGCGGTCACGGTCGGGGCTGTTTTTTCCAGGCGATTTGAGTGTCCCCCGGTACTCCCGCATCTCCTCAGCCGACAGGCTGCAAACATAGGCTTTGCCCAATTTAATCAGCTGGATGGCATACTCGTACAACTGGTCGAAATAGTCCGAGGCATAGGTCAGGCGATCTTCCCAGTCGAATCCCAGCCACCGGACAGACGATTTGATGGACTCCATGTACTCCTCGCTCTCCTTGCTGGGATTGGTGTCGTCAAACCGCATGAAGCAGACGCCGCCTTCATTCTCTGCGGCCATTCCGAAATTGAGGCAGATGGACTTGGCGTGCCCGATATGCAGAAAACCGTTCGGCTCCGGCGGAAACCGGGTCGCGACACGACCGTCGTTCTTATTGTTCTTCAAATCCTCAGCGATGATGGTGCGGATGAAATGCATCGGTTTTTCCGGAGCACCGGAATCGTTTGGTTCAGTCATAAGTTTTGAATCTGTAAGGTTCTTGTTCGTATAGCAACTCTGAAAAGGCTTGAAGGGGTTAGCCTTGAGCTACATTATCAATTGGTAATTGACAATTGATTATTAAATATTTGCTATTGATTGATCAAAATAATCAACGATCAATTGATAACAGTTAATTATTAATGTCTATTAGGCGTTGCACCATCTGAAGGCACTTTTCTTTGCCAAAGACGTCGACCACCGACGACAGATCCGGGCCCTGTTCCACCAGGGTGATGGCGATCCGAATGGGAATCCAGAGGTTTTTGCCCTTGATGCCGGTCTCCTTCTGGACCGCTTTCATGATAGCCCCGAAATTTTCCGAGGTCAGGCTGTCAACCTGTTCCAGCTGGGAAGTAAAGCCTTTGTACACCTGCTGGTACGGTTCGCTTTTTACCTGATCCCGCAGGGCTTCGTCTTCGATTTCAGGGTTGTCATTATAGAACAGGTCGAGCCGGCTGGCAATGTCCGGAAGGGTAATCAGGCTGTCGCGAACGATGTTGATGATCTTCAGCAGCTGCTCCGGTGCTGTCTCTTTTGTATAATCAGGCAGGTAGGGCTGAAGCAGTTCCAGCAACGCCTCTTCTGATTTCTGCTTGATATATTGCTGGTTCATCCAGCGCAGCTTATTGACGTCGAAAACCGCCCCTGATTTCCCAACCCGTTCCAGGGAGAATTGCTCGATCAGTTCAGCCATGGAATATATTTCCTGGTCGTCCTGGGTGTTCCAGCCCAGAAGTGCCACAAAATTGATCAGGCTATCCGGTAGAAACCCCTTGCCCTTGTAATCTTCAGTTGCCACATCTCCCTGCCGTTTACTGAGTTTGCTGCGGTCAGTGTTCAGCAGCAGCGGCAGGTGAGCGAACTCAGGGATTTCCCAACCGAAATACTCGTACAGCTGGATGTGCTTCGGTGTTGACGGCAGCCACTCTTCGCCCCTGATAACATGGCTGATCTCCATCAGATGATCGTCCACCACGTTGGCCAGATGATAGGTAGGAAATCCGTCCGATTTGACAAGTACCTGATCATCAATCTGATCGGGTGTGAACCTGACCTCGCCGCGAATCAGGTCGTTGACCACATAGGCGTCACGGTTGTGATCGATCTTCATTCGAATCACGTGGGGGGTGCCGGCAGCCAGTTTCTCGCTGACCTCGTCCGGTGACAGGTGCCTGCAGCGGCCATCGTAGCGGGTGTCTTCTTTTCGTGCCAGTTGCTCTTCCCGCATCTGCTGCAGATCCGCTTCTGTACAAAAACAGGGGTAGGCATTTTCCTGGTCGATCAGCTGCTGTGCGTATTTACTGTATTGCTCCAGGCGCTGTGACTGGACATAGGGTCCAAAATCTCCTTCGACACCCGGTCCCTCGTCGAAGTCAAGGCCTGCCCAGCGGAGGGACTCCATCAGGTTTTCCACTGCGCCGTCAACCTTGCGACTCTGGTCGGTGTCCTCGATACGAAGGATGAAGCGGCCGCCGGTATGACGAGCGAACAGGTAGTTAAAGAGAGCGGTCCTCAGCCCTCCCACATGCAGGAATCCGGTCGGGCTCGGCGCGAATCTCAGTCTATTTTCAGGCATTTTTTGTGATTGTTTGATTTCGAATATCTTTAAATCAGTGTCTGAAACAGCTGTATCCCAGACACTTGTGCTTGACTTCTGCTGGAATGATGGAACCAGAGGAAGCTTTTTTTAAATAATTTTTATTATGGTTTGATATTTGAATAACTCTTTTTGTACCAATTGTATTGACTGCAGAATGAAAAGAAAACAGAAATATTTCGAATTATGAACCCTGAGAGGTCATATGCACCAATTTATTGAAACTGTTAGAAACGAAGTTGAAGCGGCTGCCGGAACAGAAGCCTACCTGTCGAGTACACTATTCCTGAGAATGCACCGGGACCTGGGTTACGAGGACGAAGGTAACTGGAAGATATCCACCAAGGAGGATTTCGAAAATGTTCAGCACAAGGTGATGAACAGTATCGGGAAAAACCGGGATTTTGATTTAAAGGATGAAGTGCTCTCGTGGCAAATCGCTGTTCTACGCGATATTGGCAAGGAGTTTTACTACTGGTGGATTGATTATAAAGATGAACGGTTTCGTGCCGATGACTGCTTTCGGGACGGCGAGTCCTGTATAGCGCTGGAGGCTTCCTGTGAGAAGCTGGACGAAAATCCGACAGAGGTGTTTTCTACCCTGCTTGAGGTTGAGTTCGTGCTGACCCGCCTGACGACCTCCTGTAACTCTGTTGTGACAGAGATGGATCGCTTCTGGCAGTTCAAGTACAAAAACCGGAAAAAAGCGCCTGAGAACAATTTCATGTTCAAGCGGATCGAAGCTGAAAGTAAGCAGACCGTTTTGTTCGAAAGCATTCAGGCTCTGGAAAAAGTTGCCAAAATGTGTAAAACCTTCGGTAAGCAACTGGCAGGCGCCGACCATCTGCTCTGGATGGTTCCGCACCAGATGCTGAAGTCACTGGTTCATGCCCTGCACCAGTTCCTGGACTTCGAATATATCGAGGATACTGACCTGGCACTGATGAATTGGCTGGATGATATTTTCCCTGACCGGCTCTCCGATGGACAGCCCAATCCAATCTTTCAGAACGGACTGCATCACCGGGTGATTGCCAACATGACGCAGGCGACCCAGGCCATGGTGCAACAGATGGTTAGAAAAAATAATGCGTTTGATCAGCGCGATGAGATCATGAGGCCGTACATTCAGGAGATCATGGAAAAGGTCAAGCAGGTTGAACTGCAGAATCTCAACCTGAACAAGGATTCCCTGCAGGAGCAACAGCGGAACTAACGGTCCGGCTTTCCGGGCAATCGGGCAAGGTAAAAAGGGGGACATGACCCATTTCATGTCCCCCTTTTTTTATGCCCAAAGTTTCCCTCATCGATTTCCCACCAGCACTCATGCCATTCAAGGTACAACAAGTTATTTTTGAACGATCCCTAAGAGTCTTTTCCAAGCAATAAAAAAGGCTTTACGGCAGACACTCTGAGCAGC
>JAOZRE010000112.1 GCA_029940215.1 bacterium
TCGTGGTTCTGCGAGGTGATAAAACATCGCTTGGTGCCAACCTGTATGCAGGGCTGATTCTGGGATCGATGTCCGAATTTCAGCTTAAAGCTCTGGGCTCCGGCTGCAAGCGAAAGGATCTGATGACCGAGGCAGATTCCGAATATCGGCTTGTTCTTATTCAGGTGCTTCTTTAGGATATCTATGGTTTCCGGCACCGTGGTTGGGTCGCCGGGACCGTTCGAAAGCATGATGCCGTCAAACTGTTCATTGGAGTAGTCGTAGTCCCAGGGGACTCTCAGTACAGATACCCCGCGATTGAGAAAGCTGCGGATGATATTCTGCTTGCAGCCGGTGTCGATCAAAACGACCCGCTTGCTGCCCTTTTCGTACAGTTTAGGCTCCTTGATGCTGACCTGGGCGACCAGGTTTTCCTTGTTTGGATCATAAAAAGGGGTATCGGAGCCCTCCATGACCATCTTCCCCAACTGGGTTCCGGCGTTTCGAAGGTTTTTGGTCAAGGCCCGGGTATCAACCCCCTGGATGCCGGGGATTTTGTGCTCGATCATCCAGTCTTCCAGGCTCCTGACGCCATGCCAATGAGAGTAATCGGTGGTCAGCGAGGTAATAACGATGCCCTTGACGTGAATCTTACTGGACTCGAAATTGGAAAAGAGTTCATCCAATACGGAATTATCGGGAATTCCGTAATTGCCGATCAACGGATAGGTGAATACCAGAATCTGTCCCTGGTAGGAGGGGTCGGTCATTGTCTCTGGGTAACCGACCATTCCCGTGTTGAACACGACTTCGCCCGCGACAGAACCGGGATGCCCAAAATGCTTACCGGAAAAGACTGAGCCATCTTCTAGGATCAACTCCATTTTAAACCTTCGTCTGGATTCAACTGAATAAGGGGCTTTTTTTAGACAAACTTCCAAATTCTACAAAAAATGATGGATTTTGAACATGAAAAAATCGGACAAACAAGAGAGCTGACTGATAAAACAAGAAAACTAAAATGTCAGAACGGTTTAATGAATCTGTTCTTAAATGACGCATCTGTCCGGTCATGATCTGAGGGGTACAAATGAGCCAATCAGGTCAGTCACGACGCGGCTTAACCAGGCTTTCAACTATAATAAGCCTTGGCGGTTTTAACGTCTTCGTTAATCTGCTTTTTCAAGGCATCGATGGAGTCAAACTTGGTCTCATCCCTGAGAAATCGTTCCGGAATAACGCTAACCGAAGCCCCGTAGATTTTTTCGTTAAAGTCGAAGAGATGCGTTTCGACTTTAAGGGTTGTTCCTTCGAAGGTCGGGTTGATGCCCACATTGCAAACACCATTGATCAGCCGGTCCCCGTATTGAACCTTGCAGGTGTATACCCCTCTTCTCAGGGGAAGCAGTACCTCCGGTTCCAGGTTGATGGTCGGGAACCCGAGGGTGTGTCCCAGTTTTTTCCCTTCCTGGACAACACCGCTGATGGCCCAGGGGCGATCCAGAAACTGGCTCACCTTGCTGAAGTCACCTTCGAAAAGCAGTCGCCGGATCATGGTGCTGGAGACGGTCAGGCCGTCGAGTTGAACCGCGGGCATTTTGATAAAGTCGATGCCTTTTTTGGCGGCCTCCTGTTCCATTAATTTGGCTGAGCCTTCCCTCGCCTTCCCGAAATTGAAGTCATATCCCACCACGATCTTTTTCAGGTTAACGAAGCTGAACAGTTTTTCCAGGAACCTGTGGGAATCCATCTTGGCGAACTTGGTGGTAAAGGGGATGATAAAACAGGCATCCAGTCCGGTTTTTTCAAGGATTTGGCACTTGTTTGACAGGTCATAGATATGTCGAAACGGGATCTGGGACTGCAGCACTTTTTTCGGGTGGGGGTCAAAGGTCAACAGACCCGCTTTGATATTGAGTTTTTTACTGTCTTCAAGCACCTGTTGCACCAGTTTCTGGTGACCTAGATGGTAACCGTCAAAATTACCGATGGTGATCGCCCAGTCGCCTTCCAGGGAATCGCTTTTGAATTTTTTGTAGATAATATTCATTTACAGGTTAAGCTTTGTAATTATACTGTCAAAAGTGTTGCTGGTAACCGTTAAGCGGAGATACTCAATATGCCACAGGCCCTGATCATCTCCGGACCATATAATACTGAATTTCAGCAGATTCCAGTGATTCGGTAAAGAGGTTAAGGCAGGATACGGGGAGAATAATCAACGAATGACAGCATTAAATGGGTATTAAATGGCGACAAATCGGATTAAGAAGTTGGGGGGGATATATAAAAATGATGATTTTAAGAAACTGCTGAACCAACTGAACGGTCGAGCACTGCTTGTCGTAGCAATTATCAACCAGCACTGTGATGAATGTATTAAGCTGCACAAGTTTGTGGGTCAGCTGGAGCAGGGGTTTATCGATAAACTGCCACAACTGGTTATGGTGTATGGGATTAGTGATCTCCCCCTGACCCCGGAGAAAGGAGGGTCTGATAGATCTTCCGTGAGTAATTCCGAAAATGATAATGGTGAAGAAAGCCAAAAAAAACTGGGTGACAGTCGTATACTCACCTGGGCGGGCATTCCCTCCGGGCACGGGTACGCCATTTTTCTCAGTGAAAATGATGTTTTAACCTATCAGGGCGATTTCGATCACGATGAATTTGTACCCAATATCATCGATAATATCCGTCGTTTTCGGTCATCCATCAAAACCATTGCCGGGCTGAAGGGTAAACGCATCTTCATGGAAAAAAAGCGTTCCGGTATTATCATTGAAACCAGCGGTACTACCCAGAACTCACAGATCCTGGAACTGGAGGGCAAGGTCAATTCCTACAAAGAAAAGCTGAAAATTCCGGTATTTTTCTGCAAGGGGCTGAGCCAGGAGATAGCTTATATCGTTGATGGGGAGGTGAAGCAGAAAATCAAAGGGTTCAACTTCGATAAAATACTGCGAAAAATCAAGAAATAGGGGTCACTATTCACCACATTTCCGGAGCCGAGGGTGTTATGATACAAAATGTTGGAAAACAGGATGTTTTCCAACAGCTCCAGGGATGGATTCATGCGGGTTTTGGATCATAAGACCCTCGATGAAGGGGCGCTGAATAGATACTAATCAGGTAGCATCAAGGGTTTTGCTTGCCTAACAGGCGGCCGACCAGTTCAGGAAGGGCTGCTTCCATCTTATCTGCCATACGTGAAAAGTCGGTTTCCAGGTTTCTGACAAAGGGAACCATTCCGGCAACCTCTTGTCCCGCAAGCTGTTCGACCTTCTCCCACATATAAAAAAGCAGGTCCTGGTCTGGTATGGGGACCGTATTATTGATGACCAGTTCCACATTCAGATTTAGTCTTTTCAACAGTGAGATCTCAGCCAGGTTCTGTGTAAATTGATCCTGGTTCGGTTTCATGACCCAGATAACTGGATACTGAGTCTCCATGAGCCAGTCGGATACCAGTTTATCCTCTGTAATTGGCATGCAGAGGCTCCCCGGTGTTTCAAGAAAGGTGAAATCGTACAGGTCCCCCAGGATTTTCAACCGTTCGTTCAGGAATCCCCAGTTGATTCGGATCCCGTCCCGCCTGAAAGACATTTCGATAGGATAGGTTTCATAAGCAACATAGGGGGAGACCAGAATTTCCATGGGGTCGCCGGTCATATTGCCGCAGAACAATGCCCCGTCACTGATCTCTTCGTTGGCATTTCGCTGGATAAGCCTGTTATCGAAGGGTTTCAGCGCAGCCAGGCTGATATCGGAACGGTGTCCCAGTTGGATGAGTGAACAGATGAATGCGGTTTTGCCACACTTGTCGAGACCGGCAATCGTTACCGGTGAATTTTTTTCGTTATCGGTCACTGACGAGTTTCTCCCTGAGTTTCTTGATGACTTTCGGTTCGCTGACGATCAGTTCATTAAAAATATCATTGATGGTCAGGAATTTTTTACTTAGAAAATCTTCCAGCTCTTTGTCTTTTAATGCCTTCAAACGCTCAAGTTCCGCCATATATTCCAGGACGTTGATCTTTCTGCCCCCATCGTCCAGTTCAAGGTTTTTGAGGTCCTCATCACTCATGCCAGCCTCTCGGGCCTGATCAATGATCTTGATAAGTTCGTTCAGCTTATAAAACTGTCTTCTGGCTTGCTGGGACTGCTTCTGGGCATGGGTGGGTGAGGACACCATGCTGAATGCAAAAAACGATAGAAAACAAACGAATATTGCCTTTTTCAAAAGGATAGAAACTGTTTTCATTACGGTCAGTTGGCTTTGGGATTGTTCGAGTCCGGTTGATGTTGAGACTTCAACAATGCAGGTTTTGTGCACAATCTGATGGTAGCGGAATATTCCGCCGGGGGAAAGGCTGTGAAGCGGCAGAATCGGATTGACCCGCCGCTCAGCCTGCAGATGATTCCGCAGGCAGTGGTCTGGTTGGGATCAGGGAAGCAGTGACGGATTGATATACTTGGTCAGACCGGCTTCCTTGTAGTACTTGGCTGCTCCGGGGTGCAGCGGAGCGGAAAGTCCTGCCAGCATGTTTTCCTTGGTCAGGACCTGATACGCAGGGTGCAGTTTCTTAAACTCTTCAAAGTTTTCAAAGATCTCTTTGGTGATGGCATAGACGATATCTTCAGACACCTTGATCGAGGTAACGAAAGTGGCTTTTACACCAAAGGTATTGACGTCCTGCCCGCCAATAGCATTGGGATAGAGTTTAGCTGGAACGACGGATTTTGCGTAGTAGGGATACTTCTGGATCAGCGCGTCCAGTTCAGGTCCAACGATGGGAACAATGCGGACCTTAATTCTTCCGGATGTGGCTTCCTTGATGTTTCCGTTGGGGTGTCCAACGGTATAGAAAAATGCATCCAGTCGTTCGTCCTGGATCAAGCCGGGAGCCTCAACCGCCTTAACATATTCAGCGTTAAGGTCGCCTTCGGTCAGCCCAAAAGCCTGAAGAGCGTCCTGGGAGTTACCCAACTGACCAGAGCCTGGATTCCCAAGATTGACCCGCTTGCCTTTCAAGTCCTTGATGCTTTTGATGCCGCTGTTTACAGATGCAATTAACGTAATACTTTCGGGATGAATGGAGAATACCGACCGCAGATCTTTCTGGGGGCCTTTTTTCTCCCACTCTTTTTGGCCGTTAATGGCCTGGAATTGTCGATCTGACTGGGCAACGCCAAATTGCAGGTCGCCACTCAGGACAGCGTTGATGTTATAGACAGAGCCACCGGTTGATTCGACGGTTGCCTTGATTTTATATGTGTCGTACTTCTTGTTGACGATTCGGCTGATAGCACCACCGGTCGGATAATATACACCGGTTACCCCGCCAGTTCCGATCGTGACGTAAATACGCTCTGATGCCGCGCTTTCCTGTTTCTGTTCACAGCTGGTCACGAAGACAAAAAGAAATGATATCAAAATAAAGGGAACAACCAGTTTAGACACGAGTTTCATGTATCCTCCTGAAAAATAGTGTTTAGTAGTCTGCCATGATCTAACTTGACAGTGTAGAGTTCTACTCGTCATGCCCGCACTCGAGTTCGTCTTTATACATCAGTTCAGCTATTGAAAAGAGAACTCTAGACCGCACGGGCCCAATGCTCACAGCAAAATCTTAGGATATTCAGCCTCTTTACTGCAATAAAAAAACAACTTTTTCTTGGTTTAGGGATCGTACAAAAATAACTTGGCATAAGCTGTCTACAAAAATCCCATAAAGACCGGACATTTTGCTGACAGAATGCCATCACGACGTGTTTCTTTAACACGAATGAGAAACACTCGACTAATTTTTGAGCCGACCCTTAATCAAGGGCTTCTTTCAAACCTTCCTTGAACGTAGGGTACAAAAATCGGAAGGAACAGGTTTCCACCAATCGGCGGTTGCTGATCGAGCGCCCCTTTATGGGGGACTGTTTTTTCCGGGTGGCGTATCCCGGTTGAAGGTTTAACTGGACCCCGGGCTGAATCGGCGCGAAATCCTGCTGCAGAATCCAATCGGCAACGGCTCGACTGGGTGATGGGTCCATATCCACCGCATTGATCAGAGACGGAAAGTCCTCTTCGGTCAGAGCCCGCCGAACAATCCACGCCAGGTCGGCCACGTGAATGCGATGCACAAAATGGTCTCCAGAGGGAATCGGTTTGCCGGCGATGAGCCGTTCTCCGATATTTCGCTTTTTCCCGTAAATGGCACCAGAGCGGATGATCCTGGTCTTAAAAAATTCGGAGAGAACAGACTCGGTTACCAGTCGTAGATCAGCCTTAGACCCATCGGGTTCAAGAGAGGTGCTCTCATCCCATAGGCCCTCCCTGTTTGGGTAAACGCCGGTTGTTGAAATATAGACCAGGGACTTGCAGTGGGGACGGTTCTGGTTCATCCAGGCTCCCCAGGTTTGCAGCCGTTCACGCTCTCTTTCTGGTTCCGGAAGGACAGGGGGGACGGTCAGGACGATGCTGACGGGTTGCTCAGGGATGCGCTCCCAGTGGGTCGGGTCTTGCCAGCTCAACTGGAACCGCTTCGGGTCAATCGCTTCTGGGGGTGGTGCCCCGGGCATCTCAAGGGTTGTTGCCCAGGATGGTTGAGGCCAGGGGTGCTGTCGGGCGATCTCCTTCCCGAGGAACCCCATTCCGATTATCCCTATAACTGGCAAGGTCATGATTACTTCTTGATTTCCAGCAGTTCAATTTCAAAAATCAGCGTGGCGTTGGGTCCGATAACATTTCCGGCTCCCCGGTTGCCATAAGCCAGGTTTGCCGGAATAAAAAGCTGCCACTTGGAGCCGGTCTCCATCAGCTGCAGTGCTTCGGTCCAGCCTTTAATCACACCGTTTACCGGGAATGTGGCAGGTGCTTTCCGCTTATAGGAGCTGTCAAAAACCTGTCCGGTCAGTAGTTTTCCGGTGTAGTGCGTAGCGACGGTGTCTGTCAGCTTGGGTTTTGGACCGGTTCCCTTTTTGATAATCTTGTACTGAAGTCCACTGGCTGTGGTGATAACCCCCTCTTTGGTCCCGTTTTGTTTCAGGAATTTCTCTCCTTCCGTCAGATTTTGTCCGGCTTGAAGCTCTTTTTTTTGTTGCATCTTGGTTTTCATCTTTTTCTGGAATGCTTCCATTGTCTGTTTGATCTCCTGATCTGTCAGTGCGGGCTTACGGTTCAGCAGAGCGTCCCTGACCCCGGCTGTAAACGGCTTGATCATGATATCAATTGACTGTTGTTTGAAGTTGGAGCCGATGCTCAGCCCGATACTATAACTGATGCGGTCCCTTTCATCCTTGAGTTGGTTATTTTCGGCCGCAATCAGGCCGGAACCCAGAAAAATAGTGATAACAGTCAGTGCAATACAGAGATTAAATTTCATGGAAATCCTTTTATTGAAAAAATTGATTAGAAAAATGTGCCCACTTTGCGGGTATGGTTATTAGATGGAAATTCGCCGTTCTCCCATCAGGGCTTCAGCTATCAGCATCAAGATGGCGATTCCTAAAAAAAACTGAAACAATTCACTCCAGACCTTTGATTCCCTGGACTCTGCTTCGCGTTTTTCAGCGACGGCAATATGGTTGTGGTACAAGTCTGCCAGGTCTACTCGATGGGTGCGGACCGGGATAAAAACCCCCCGTGTTATCTCCGCAATTTTCTTCAGAGTGGTTTCATCCAGACGGGTTTTAACCGTCTGATTCTGGTACTTCAAAAGGCTGTAAGTTCCGGATTGGCGAATGGGAATGGCGGTCCCGTCAGGATCCCCCAACCCGACCGTATGGATCCTGATCCCTCTTTTGGCGGCCGCTTCAGCAGCCTCAATGGGAAATGATTCATGATCCTCGCCGTCAGTAATCAGGATGACGTCCCGGTACTTGTTATCATTATCGTAAAACAGTCGTTCGCTGACGGTGCGAATGGCATCGCCAATATGTGTACCGCCTCGACTGATGTCGTCTGGTGAAATTCGATCGAGCACATTCTTGAAATAGTTATAGTCCAGCGTCAATGGGCTTTTAATGGCACTGGCCCCTGAAAAAATAAGCAGTCCGACGCGGTCCCCTTCCAGAATATCCACGACATCACTGACGAGCTGTTTGGCTTTACCCAGACGGTTCGGTTTCAGGTCTTCCGCCAGCATGCTGCGGGAAACATCGACCACGAATACCAGGTCCCGTCCCCGCTTTTTAACAGTCTTGACCACAGGGTTTCCCTGTGGTCGCATCAGGGTTATGATCAACAGGATCAGGCTGCCAAATATCAAAAAGGTTCGGATCCATTGTTTGGGGGGGCTGAACTGGTTACCAAGCATGGGATGAGCCTTCAGGTTGGCATAAAGACGCAGAGACTTATTTTTCCGGTACTGACTGTATATCCAGAGCCCGATTATCAGCGGCAGAACCGTAAACCAGATCAGATTGTCGGTGTTCGCGAATTGAAACATGGTTGTCGATTAGAGCGGAATACGGATGAGCAATTGAAGGGTAAAATGATCTATGGATGTTTCTTTCAGCCTGCAAATATTTGTGAACTAATATTTATCCGACCCTTAACTATAATTCTACCAGACCGGTATGGATTCGTCCACAGGCTGCAGGTCCCCAAGTTTGGATTGCCAGATTTGCAACTTTCAGATATATTTTACTCTTTTACATCCTTTGTTAATCCTGCCCTTGCCATGCAACGACCAAAAATGAGTAAAAAAGAGAAAGAAGAAAAGGAAAATGGTTTTTCCCAGAAGTTAATGGAAACCCGAACCATCGTTATATCAGGATCGGTAGATGGAAAGCTGGCTGATAAAGTGGTCGCACAACTGCTGATTCTGGAGCAGACAGACCCGAAAGCAGAGATCAAAATCCTGATTAACTCACCTGGTGGTGAGATATACAGCGGACTTGCCATTTTTGACATGGCAAAATTCATCTCCTGCCCCATAACGACTATCGTGATGGGCCTGGCGGCCAGTATGGGTTCTGTCCTGTCACTGGTTGGCGATGACGGACGGCGATTTGCGCTTCCCAACTCACGGATACTGATTCACCAGCCACTCTTGATGGGTGCTGAAGGTGCCGCGACCGACCTGGAGATTCAATCCAAACAGATCATCAAGACCCGCAAGCTGCTGGCCGTCATGTATGCCGAAAAAACCGGCAAGACAGTAGCCCATATCCTGAAGGATATGGATCGTGACTATTGGATGACTGCAGATGAGGCCTTGAAATACGGCCTGATAGATAAGGTCATTGCCAGCCGCTCTGAGCTGAAATAGCAGGGTACTCCCCCTTTTAAGGGGGCCGGGGGGATTTTTTTCGGATAACCCAAGAAACATCCCCCTAACCCCCTTCAGAAGGGGGAATATTTAGATCAAACTTGGCTTAAGTTAATGACATTAAGTGTACGACACCACTCAATCATTCACACAGTTTATGGCTGCGGAGGATATAGTTTCGCGGTGACCGGGAGGACTAACAATGAAGGTGAGCGTTTTCGGCAGCGGTTATGTCGGGCTGGTGGCAGGCGCCTGTTTCGCTGAGAGCGGCAATGAAGTGATTTGTGTCGATGTTGACCAGAAACGGATTGATGGACTCAACGAGGGTATTGTACCCATATACGAACCGGGTCTGGAAGAGATGATCAAGCGCAATATGCGTCAGCGCCGGTTGCAGTTTACCACAGATGCCGAAAGTGCCGTCAAATCATCGCTATATCTTTTCATTGCTGTCGGGACGCCACCCGGAGAGGATGGTAGCGCGGACCTTCAATATGTGCTGAATGTGGCCCAAACCATCGGTATGTACATGGAGGATGTCAAGGTCATTGTTGACAAATCCACCGTTCCGGTCGGAACCGCTGACAAAGTCAAGGCTGCGGTGTCCGACGCACTGGCTGGTCGCGGACTCGATATTGAGTTCGATGTGGTCTCCAACCCGGAGTTTTTAAGAGAAGGGGCAGCGATTAGCGATTTCATGGAGCCGGACCGGGTCGTGGTCGGAACAGAAAGTCCCCGCACGGCAACATTGATGAAGGACCTTTATGCCCCTCTTATGAGGACCGAGGAACGATTTCTGGTCATGGATATTCGCAGCGCTGAGATGACCAAATACGCTGCCAATTCCATGCTGGCAGCCAAGATCTCGTTTATGAACGAGATTGCAGGCCTCTGCGAACAGGTCGGGGCGAATGTGGATGATGTCAGAAAGGGTATTGGATCGGATAATCGTATTGGCCCTGCTTTTTTGTTTCCCGGGATCGGCTATGGCGGGTCATGCTTTCCCAAAGATGTCCAGGCCCTGGTTCAGACCGGGATGGAGAATGGTCGCCGGATGGAACTCCTTCAGGCAGTGGAAGCCGTTAATACTCAGCAGAAAAAGCATTTGCTGGAGTTGGTTCATGCCGCGTTTGGCGATGACCTGAGCGGATACACTTTCGGTATCTGGGGACTCTCTTTTAAACCACAGACTGATGATATGCGAGAGGCGCCTTCGCGGGTGGTTATCAATGGATTGCTGGAGGCCGGAGTAAAAATAGTCGCCAATGACCCTGCGGCTATTGAAGCCGCAAGAGACATCTGGGGCGATGCCATCGAATACCGGGAGTATTACTACGATGTATTGCAGGATGTTGACGCCCTGTTGATCTGCACGGAGTGGAACGATTACAGGCGACCTGACTTTGAACGGATGAAAGGGTTGATGAAGGCACCTGTTATCTTTGACGGGCGCAACCTTTTCCAACCGGCGAAGATGAAGGAGGTTGGCTTTAAATACTTCAGTATCGGACGACCCGCTTGAACAGCGGGGTCAATAGACACCTGGCAAATTTCTTAACCCTTTCTCATCGCACCTGACCATGCAAAACGCGCGATTCATTCAGAAGAAAAGAATACTGGTAACGGGAGGAGCCGGTTTCATCGGGTCCGCATTGTGTGAACGACTTCTGGGAGAGGGTCATTATGTGATCTGCCTGGACAATTTTTTTACGGGAACCCGTGAGAATGTCGAGCCGTTTCTGGACAATATCCATTTCGAATTGATACGGCATGATATTACCCAGCCGATCTTCCTGGAAGTGGACTGGGTGTTTAACCTGGCCTGTCCAGCGTCTCCTGTTCACTACCAGTACAATCCCATCAAAACGCTGAAGACCAGCATCCTGGGTACCATGCATATGCTGGGTCTGGCCAAGCGTGTTAAAGCCCGCATCCTGCATGCCAGCACATCCGAGGTATATGGAGACCCGGTGGTCCATCCGCAGACTGAGGATTACTGGGGTAATGTCAACCCCATCGGTATTCGCAGCTGTTACGACGAAGGGAAACGCGCGGCGGAAACCCTGATGATGGACTATTTAAGGGAACAGAATGTGGACTCTAAAATTGTCCGGATCTTTAATACGTATGGTCCCAATATGCGGGCGGATGACGGACGGGTTGTGAGTAACTTCATTGTCCAGGCGTTGACCGGCGAGGATATAACCATTTACGGAGACGGGACCCAGACGCGCTCTTTCTGTTACGTGGATGACCTGGTTGATGTTTTGATGCTGATGATGGAAAAGGACGGTTTCACAGGTCCTGTCAACACCGGCAACCCGGTTGAGTTTACCATCCTGGAACTGGCGGAAAAAGTCGTGACGATGACCAACTCAACGTCCAAACTGGTTTTCAAGCCCTTGCCCCAGGACGATCCGACCCAGCGTAAGCCTGACATCTCCCTTGCCAGAACGGAACTGGGTTGGGATCCGAAAATCAAGCTGGATGACGGCCTTAAAAAAACCATCCCCTATTTCGACAACTGGCTTGCTCAAAACTATAAGAATTACAAGCCCTGAACCCCCCCCTTTCAATTTGACCCTGGACCCTTCCCAAATATGTGTTGTGCTGGTGGAGACAACACAGCCCGGTAATATCGGCTCAACCGCACGCGCCATGGAAAATATGGGCGTGACGGATCTGCGGCTGGTTAATCCCTGTGAGGTTGATCACCCTGAAGCACGTATGTTCTCGATGAACGCACGGCATCTCCTGTATGAAGCCAAAATATTCCCCAGCCTCAAAGAGGCGGTCCAGGACTGCCAGCTGATCATTGCCACATCCAACCGGCAACGGGACAAGATCCAGGGCGCCCGCTCGGTGGCGGAGCTTCCGGAAATTGTGCAAGCCTGCACGCCTGATGTTCCCATTGCCATCGTCTTTGGACCGGAGCGGTCCGGCCTGACCAATGACGATATGAGTGCCTGCAATGAATGGATCTATATCCCAACCTTTGGCAGGACGAGTTCGCTGAACCTGGCACAGGCGGTGATGGTCCTGCTCTACGAGGCCTCAAAGCTCTATGACAAGGAACTCAACCACGAACCGGATGCGGTTGAGCCAGCATCATCCAGGAGTATTGAGGGGATGAAGGAGCACTTCTTTCGGATTCTGGAGATTACCGGATTCATGCGCTTGAGCTCCAGGGGTGCACTCTGGGGCAGCTTTTCAGGGATAATCGGACGGGCAAAACCGGATGAACGAGAGGTGCGCATGATCCGCGGTTTTTTCAACCGCATCGAAGTAACCCTGAAGCGAAAGGATAAGGAAGAGTAGAAAAAATACTGGAAGCGATTGAACCATCATCTTGTATTATGTTTGATAATTTACGTGCTGAACAGTTTAGAGTTCTCTTGTAAATAGCTGAAATTAAAAATAAATACATTACATTCTTGAATGCCGTCATTCT
>JAOZRE010000474.1 GCA_029940215.1 bacterium
GTGCGCGTTTTTCAGCTATTCGGCCGGGTTCCGATACCCCCCCACCGCTTCTACGAAAGGAGCCGTGGGTTTTCCCCGGTTCAGCTCTGACAGAATCGTGTCTGACTGTTTTAGCAGCGCCTGGATCGTGAGCGCCTCGCCTATAAAGATTGGATGAACCTCGATTGTCTGCAGTACCTGGTTGAGCGCATCCTCAAATATCACATGATCCTGTGGTTGGTAAAAAACCGGCAGCAGGTCTTTGAGGTAGATCTGTTCAGGGAGCAGCCCCGGCTGGTATTTGACAGTCGTATTCCGGCTATTATTATGGCTATCTTCAAAGACCGTAATAATCTTCTCCTTCTCCAATGTGTCCAGAATATAGGACAATCGCTTACGGTTCATCCCCAGCAATAGTTGAATCTGGTCAAAGTCCGGTGCTTCATTCCTTCTTTCAAAGCATTGACTGACATAGATCATCACCATCAACGCGGAGGAGAGAACCGATTCATTATTATACATCCCTCCCAAATTCAGGTATCCCGCGCCACCATAGTATTGGTGAATAAAGGAAAGAGCAGCCCCGATCAGCACCACCAGCCAGAAAACAAACACGTACAGAAGCAGGATGGGTATGGTGGCCAGCGAGCCAAAAAATACATCAAATTTTGCGAAGGATTGGACGTAGATACTGATCAGAAAATTGCTGATCTGGATAAGCACGGCTGCGGTCAATGCCCCACGAACCGCGGCATGCAGCTTTACCGGGCTGGAAGGGATATACATGTAAAGAACCGACAGGCCGACAAAGAGGATTAAAAACGGGATCAACTGTGTGAACATAGTGTCGATATGACTGTACTCCAGAACCTGGCTGATAAAGGGCAAATTTTGCAGATAGGGTGGAATGGCAAAAACCAGTACCAGGATCATGGGGCCGAAAAAAACGGTCATGAAAAAGGCGAGCCCGTTCTTAAACCACTTTGACTCCTTGTCGGACATCCAGATAGCGTTGATGGAGGAGTCAACCTTTGCATACAGAAAGACCCCGGTGATAAACATGGCGGGGAATCCAATGGCTCCGAACAGGAAAGAATCCACGGACAGGCCCTCCAGGGTATCGAATATCCACTGAACGTACTGGGGCAGGATGTAATCAGAAATAAACACCTTGATTTGGGCCTGGACACTTGTATTAGCGGTAATTTTACCCAAAACGAAAAAAAAGATGGCCAGTACGGGAACAAGGGTAAAGATGGTTGTGTATGCCAGGGACTGGGCAAGAACTGTCAGCTTTTTTTCACGAAACGATTTTAAAAGGAGGACCATGATCCGAAAAATCGTCAGCATTGATCGGCCAACTCGAGTCTCGATCGCCTGTTGCAAAGTGGATATGACAGATTGTTGCATGAGTCGCCCTTACGGTTCTGGATTGTCGATAAATGAAGGCATTGAGAATTTTCCTGAAACGGCTTCATGTCGGTCCCCGACTCTATATCATCTTCATAAAGAGATGTAAAACCGGGTCAAGTCGGGAAAAACGCTGAATTGTGGGCAGAGCGAGTGAATCAGGCAGAGTGAAAGCACCTGAAGGGGCGCAAGCGCTTTCGTGTTTTGCAGTCCCAGGCAACAATCCCATGGGACCGTCTTTCTATTCATCCAGGCAGAGCAGTTCCTGAAGAGCAATCTTTTCATCACCGGCTACAATCGGAATCGGGTCGCCCGAATCATAGAAGGACACTTTCCTCAGGTAAGTCAGGGTATTTTTAATTCCGGCATCAGCTGTGTCATACACCCCAGTATAGGTAGCCCCTTTCTTGTAAATCAATCGCACTTTCATTTCCACACCTGCCGGGCAGATCGGGCAGGTCAGTGTTCCTTCACCCGTGTCAATCTGCGGAATATCTGATGTGTTTAGCAGGTTATAGGTTTCAAAATCGGCTGTCCCTGGAGGGGCTGCATTCTGAACAATGGTGGTCAACAGGCCCAGAACCTCTGCCGAGTTGTTGTTACAGGTTCCCCCGTTATCCATGGCACCAACTGACTCACTGACATTTTCATAAAGATCATCATCTTCACTGACACCCAGGGCTGTCAGATCATCCAGCAGATCGCCGGCCCGATCGGCATACATTTCCAGAAAATCAAAGGGCGTTTGGACATCGTCTATTACAGTTACAGAGGGATCGAACAGCTGCTGCAGGCTCTCTACGCTGACAATGGCTGAAACGGCGGTTATGTTCCCTGCTAAAATCAAATCATTAACAGTATCTGTGGATCCAGTTACATCTAACAGAATCCCCTCAAAATCCGGATCCGCCACACAATCGGTGGCATCACAAAACCAGGGAGTACCACCGGCGATGATTTGATACCATTCATTTCCTAACGGTGTCGTGTCCAGATCACTGGATCCCACCGCTTCACCATCGATATTGATTTTGGTAAATGACAGGTTTTCAGCTTCGGTGATGGTGCCGTCCAGATTGGTGTCAATCTGGCAGTAGGTTTCAGAAATAATCTCACCC
Organism: bacterium; assembly: GCA_029940215.1. Lineage (GTDB taxonomy): Bacteria > SAR324 > SAR324 > XYD2-FULL-50-16 > XYD2-FULL-50-16 > JAHJRI01. The sequence goes on from JAOZRE010000474.1 coordinate 2,508, forward strand.
AGAGTGGAAAAGAGTGAAATCTCGGCGGTAGCATTGTCTCTGGTAATACCGTCGTTAGCCGGTTTTGTTCTGGACCAGTATTGTGCGTTCGTATAATGTTGCAAAGCTGTTGCGCAGCCTGTTACCGGCAAATTCAGGGCGCTTGGAAAATCACTGTCTGCATCCTCTTTCAGGAAGTTTTCAAACAGAAAACCGGCCAGGCTTAATTCCGCGCTCCCCCGTTCGTAGTTGCTGCAGGCGGCATTATCTGCCACAGCCTGGAATTCTCTGTTATCAAGCTGTGTCTGGCAGTCTGCTGCCTCATCCACGGATTCCTCGGCACATCCTGACAGAAGAAACAGAACAGCACCCATTGCCAGAAGGATGAAAGACCTGAATCGTCTTTTCTTATAACCTGACCGGTAAACAGTTGTTAGTGATCTCATGGCTAAAATGGTTGATTGATTTTTCAGTAATCAGTTAATCCAACGGTGTCGAACCGTAATCATTTTCAATTCTGAGGTGACTGATCAAAGGATGTGTCATCACTCTTGATCCCCGGTTTTCGAACAATGGACAGTACAGGGTTTTTCGGTTTCAAGCCGGCTATGTTCTCATCACAAAAATTCTGGATGTAAGGGAGATCATCCTCATCCGACGCATCCTTCCCGCTATCAGCGGAATCCCTCAACTCCACGTATTTTGAAAAAGTCAATAGTTCCAGGGGTGCCGGCAGACTTGCAACTTTCACCTTGACCTTCTGCCGGGTTAACAGATCGGCCCCTTTTAAAGAGGAGCAGACCGCATCTTCAATAAGCGGCTGAAAATAAGGCATCCCTTCAACAAGGAACATGTAATAAAGTCGCTTTTCGTAAACTCTTGAAGTCGAGTC
>JAOZRE010000475.1 GCA_029940215.1 bacterium
AAATGCCGGGATTATTCCACTGTTCCGGGAGATCTCAGAAGGGAAGAAAACAAACAAATGGGAGTTTAAATTTAATCTCGATTTATCCTCAGAATCAACAGGGACATATACAACGAGAGGAGGACAGATTTATCTCGAAGTCTTTGGGTACCCGATAGTGGATGGTGAAGACAATTTGAAATATGTTGTATTGCAACACTACGATATAACCAAGCGTAAACAGGGAGAGGAATCCCTGCGAAAGCTGTCCAGTGCTGTGGAACAAAGTCCGGCATCAGTCGTAATTACCGATTTGTCCGGAGCGATAGAATATGTCAATCCAAAGTTTGAACAACTTACGGGATACATGCTGGAAGAAGCCATCGGCAAAAATCCAAGTATTTTAAAGTCCGGTGAGCAACCCGACGGTTTATATGAAGAGTTGTGGGATACAATAACGGCTGGAAATGAATGGCATGGTACCTTTCACAACAAAAAGAAAAATGGTGACCTTTATTGGGAGTCTGCGACCATTGCACCTGTAAAAGATGGTGATGGGGAAATTATCAGTTACCTGGCGGTGAAGGAAGATATCACCGAGCGTAAGCTGGCAGAAGAAACCGTTACAAAAGAGCGGGACATTGTAACGGCCATCCTTCGCTGGATTGAATCCATTGTCGTCGTATCAGACCTTGATGGATACATGATAACGTTTAATGAGGCTGCTGAGAAATGCAGCGGTTACATGCTGGAAGAAGTTCAACAGAAACCATTTTGGGAGATCTTAGTTCCACCTGGGCAAAGGGAGGCGGTAAAAAATATTATTCTGGATGTTAAGACAAAATCACGGCCAAATGAAAACGAAAACAACTGGGTGACCAAAGATGGGCGGGAACGAAAAATCCACTGGTTTAATTCAATATTAAAGGGAACAGACGGGAACAACGAATATATTTTGAGTACCGGGCTTGATCTCACTGAACGCAGCCAGATTGAAAACGCTCTCCAGATGAGCGAAAAACACTACCAGAATGTTCTTGAAAATATGCAGGAGGCGTATTTTGAAGTCGATCTGTCGGGTAATTTTATCACTGTCAATAAATCACTGGCGGATACACTGGGTTATTCAAAGGCTGAGTTAATCGGGATGAATCACAGAAGCATTATGGACAACAAAACCGCCAAAGAGGTGTTCAAAATATATAACGATGTATTTTTGTCGGGTATCCCACAAAAATATTTGTCCTATGAAGTCATACGTAAAAACAAAGAGATCATAACGGTTGAAGTGTCAACCTCGTTAATGCAGTCTCCTGGTGGCGAACCTGTTGGATTTTCTGGGGTTTCGCGGGATGTGACGGATCGTAACCGAATGAATGAGATGATGATCCAGACCGAAAAAATGATGTCCCTTGGTGGACTGACAGCCGGGATGGCTCATGAGCTGAACAACCCGCTGGGAGGAATACTTCAGGGAATTCAAAATGTCCAACGTCGTTTATCGCCGGATCTGAAAGCCAACAATCAAATATCAGAGGAAACCGGTGTTAATCTGCAGAAACTCCAATCCTATCTGGAAAAAAGGGGAATCATATCTCTGTTGAATGGAATCCAAAGTTCCGGGAAAAAAGCAGCGCAGATCATATTAAATATGCTTCAATTCAGCCGCAAAAGTGAGTCCAGCATGGCTCCTACTGATCTTGCCCTTTTAATAGAAAACGTCCTGGATCTGGCAGGAAAGGACTACAATATTAAACAGGAGTATGATTTTAGAAATATTATCATCAAAAAGGAATTCGATTCAAAACTGCCGCTGGTTCCTTGCACTGAAACAGAAATCGAACAGGTTATACTGAATCTCTTCAGCAATGCCGCCTGGGCAATGGCAAAAGCAGAAAATGGTAAATCGCCTCAAATCACGATATCGACCAAGCTTGACGGTGGAATGGCTCTAATAGAGGTAACGGACAATGGGCCCGGTATGGGCGAGGATACCATAAAACGGATTTTTGAGCCTTTTTACACGACAAAACCGGTTGGTCAAGGAACCGGACTGGGACTTTCTGTATCGTACATGATCATTACCAGTAACCACAAAGGTAATATGGAGGTGGCGTCTGAACCTGGCCGGGGTTCCAAATTCACTATCCGGTTACCATTGGAGCGGGAAATGGCGTCTTAAAAAAACGTAACTCTTCAGCCATTCATCAATAGTGGGTGGTAGCAGCATCGGCTGCTGATAGTTCGCGGACTTGAATACTCTGGTCATATAAGCAATTTTGAAATGTTATTTATATGTGATTGATATAATTATAATATACAGATACCAGCCAAGCAACATCAATACTTTTTTAAATTATTCCAATATATTATGAGTGTTTCTGCCCGATAGCATCAGAGTATGGATTCAAGCCTCAATAGTCCGACAGGCTGCTAGCTCATCAACATATCATATGTCATAATCTCTCTGTTGATATCTTTTACCTTTACTTTCTCACCTGGAGTGCAATCGATCTCATCACGGATTAAGGCCCATGTCGGATGACTTATTTTGTCTACTTGTATTTTTCCCCCATAATTATGCCTCATCGATGTTGAATATGGTTTGTCACTGTTCGGTGTTTTAGTAAGTATCTACTATGCCAGGCCATATCGTTTGATCATTCGCCAGACTGTTGTCCGGTTGACGTTGAGGTGTCGAGCCACTGCGGCCTTATTCCATTTAAACCGATCGAGTAGTTCGGAAAGTGCCTCGGGGCTGGGAGCTGACTTCTGATACGCCTTTTCAGGTTCCGTTGCCGGAAGCCGGCGAATTGCATCTTTCCGTTTGTTCAATTGGACGGGCTGTCGAATATCCATTGGCAGGTCTTCCAGTTGAATGGCACCTGCCTGCCGAATAACAAACGCATGCTCAATAGCATTTTCCAACTCCCTGACATTTCCCGGCCAACTATGATCCAGCAAGGCCGCTGCCGCATTATTGACAACACCGGTGATCTCTTTCCCAGTTTCGGCATTGAACCGCTTGATAAAATGATCGATCAGCAAAGGAATATCTTCTTTTCGAGCCCTGAGGGGCGGTAAATTGATCGGAAATACCTTGAGCCTGTAAAAAAGATCCTCCCGGAACATTCCTTCATCAATCAGGTCTTTCAGATCTTTGTTGGTCGCCGATACGATTCGGACTTCCGCTTTGCGGGTTTTGTTTTCTCCGACCCGTTCAAACTCCTTTTCCTGCAGAAACCGGAGAATTTTCAGCTGTATCAGGGGGGAAATATCACTGATCTCATCCAGGAACAGGGACCCCAGGTGGGCGGTTTCAAAACGACCGATTTTATCCTTGATGGCTCCGGTAAAGGCGCCTTTAACATGGCCGAAGAGCTCGCTTTCCAGGAGA
>JAOZRE010000476.1 GCA_029940215.1 bacterium
TCTCCGGTAGATTCAATATTTCCCAGAAAGGGCGGTTTCTAACCTCATCAAACAGGTATTCGCTGCACTCCTCTGCCGCGTTATTAAAAATAAGAATATGCCCCTTCGGATCAACCACCACCACAATTGTATGAACCCAACGCAGAATTGCATCACTGAAATCCTTTTCACTCTGCAGTTCAACCACCGCTGTTTTCCGCAACGCGATCTCACGGCGGAGCCTGCGATTCCAGAAGGCAAAACCACCCATTATGATGAGAACAATCCCGGCCGTGGCCAATCCCCACCAGATCATATCGGATACTTTGACACCATAGTCATATTCGACATGCATCCAGCGGTTTTGAATAGCCGTATGTTGTTGCGGCTGAAGGTTTGCCAATGCTCGGTTCAGTAACGGGAGCAATTCCGGCCAGTCCTTACGAACGCCAATATGAAGGTTATTGTGACCAAAATTTGTCGGTGCGGCTATTTTGAGGTTGGCCAGCCCTTTTTCCTCGATCTGGTACGTGACAGCTGCCAGATTTCCGACGTAGGCATCCGCCCTTCCCAGGGAAACAGCATCAAGAGCTTCCGACTGGGTTGCCACCGGAAATTCCATATAGTTGACCCCCTCCCGGGACAACCAGTTGCAGGAGACGTTACCCCTGACGCAGGCTACTCTCCGGTGATGCAGATCGTTTTGTCCACTGATAAATTCATAATCCCTGCGGGTAACAATCACGAGGGGAAAGGAGAGATAGGGTTCGCTGTAGGATATGTAAGCTTCCCGGTCTGCCGTATGGGCAAGGCACGAAATCACGTCCAGTTCACGAGTGCGGATTCTTCTCAACACCTCCGGCCAGACAAGATTTTCCTGAATCTCCACCTTGAACCCGATCATCTCAGACAGGGCCAGCATGTAGTCCAGCGCCATGCCCCTCAGTTTGCCGTCCGCTTCAAAATAGTGAAAGGGCGGAAATGACTTCGGACCACTGATGCGGATAACCGGATGGGCATCGAGCCAGGCTTGTTCTTCAGGTGTCAATTCCAGTTTAGAGACTGTCGCCGGTGAATCCTGGCGGACGGATTTTGCAATCGCCGAAAACGATCCGGCAGCTGTTAACAAACAGCAGCCCATCAATAGCACAACCCACGACAACCGATGCTCAAACATGCCAGCTCATAAATGGTTTTTAACAAACAGGGATCACCCCACAAAACTGTCTGGGTCATTTCTCCCCACAATTGGATAACTCCAAAACAGTGTAGTACATTGGCGGGTTTTTAACAAGAATTCCTGGGAAAGAACCCAAGCCCATTGACAGACCCCCTGCAACCAATATGCACGTTGACGGACAACAGGGAGCGCACTATAATCCGGGTCAACTGTAGGAGAAAACCTTCTTCTCCCTTCTGGTAAAAGAGACTCAATAATCCTCTCATTCAGGCGGACAGAGCAATGACAACAAACGCAGAAAGAAGGATTTGTGTGGTGGGCAGCGCAATGGTAGACCTGGTTGCACGGGTTCCGAAATTACCGGAGCCGGGCGAGACACTGGTTGGTTCAACCTTTCAGATCGGATTTGGTGGAAAGGGATCCAATCAGGCCGTCATGGCCGCCAGACTGGGAGCAAACGTGGGAATGGTGGCCAGGCTGGGACGAGACGTGTTTGGCGAGAATACATTGGCCAACTATAAGGAGCAGGGGATCGACACCCGATTCGTCCTGATGGATGAGAACCGCTTCTCCGGTGTTGCCCCAATTTCTGTCGATGAGGGCAGCGGTCAAAACGCCATTGTCATCATACCGGGCGCCAACATGGGGTTGTCACCTGCCGGTGTCAGAGACGCCAGAGAGCTTATTCAGTCTGCGCAGATCATTATCTGCCAACTGGAAATTCCCATCGAAAGCACTCTGGAAGCCTTCAAAATCGCCAGGGAAGCCGGTGTTACCACCATCCTGAACCCGGCCCCCGCAGCTGAGCTGCCCGATGAGCTGTTGGCCCTGACCGATATCTGTATTCCGAACGAAACAGAAGCCCGGATTCTGACAGGACACACCGTCAACACCCCTGAATCCGCAACATCCGCTGGAAAATCCCTTCTAAAAAGAGGTCCCCGCAGCGTGATCATTACATTGGGAGAAAAGGGAGCTGTTTGCTTCGAAGGCGACACTGTTGATTATATCACAGCTGAAAAAGTTAAAGCGGTTGATACAACAGGTGCCGGGGATGCCTTCGTGGGAACCCTTGCATTTCAGCTGGCAGGCGGGCACCTGATGACAAGTGCCGTCAGAAGTGCGGTCGCGGTTGCGTCACGCAGCGTGCTCAAAGAGGGAACACAGACATCATTCCCCTGCTACGACGATGTAGCTGAGCTATTAAACGGCTCCGAATAGGTTTTCAACAAACCATCTCCTGATAAGATGCACATACTCAGTATCATCGGAATAGCGATTGCCCTGGCCATGGATGCCTTTGCTGTGTCCATCGCCGTTGGGATACAATTGAAAACCATTCATTTCCGCCAGTTCTTTCGCCTCGCCTTTCACTTCGGCCTATTTCAGGCACTGATGCCGGTTATTGGCTGGAGCGCCGGCCTCTCCATCCGCTCATTCATTGAGGCTTATGATCACTGGATCGCATTCGCACTGCTGGTACTGGTGGGAGGGAACATGCTGAAGGAGGCATTCACGGGTGGCACAGAAAACAGCAAAGAGAAAAAAGATGCCACGAAGGGTGCGACAATGGTGATGCTGTCCATCGCCACCAGTATCGATGCGTTAGCAGTCGGGTTCAGCCTTTCCATTATAAACGAGCCGATCATCTTTCCGGCAATCGTCATTGGAATCGTGGCCCTGGTTTTCACAATCATTGGGATGAACATCGGAAAGCTGGCGTCGGGGTCAACCAGGCTAAAACCTTATGCAGAAGCACTTGGCGGGCTGGTACTTCTGGGAATCGGATTCAATATCCTCCATGAGCATCAGGCACTTCAGGTTTTCTTCAACTGAGTTTATTCAATGCGCAGCCTTTCCAGCGCACTGCTTTTCCAGATATCGTATACTGCCGAACAGGTGGGATCCTCATACTCTCCATTGGGGAAAATATTGAAGTATTTTCGGTATTTGAGCTTGGGCAGTTGTGGCAGAATATCGGGTAACATCTCCAGGAGGGAGGGCTCCACCGCATTGTTTTCAATGGCCAGTTCCAGGTAACGCCGGTGGTATTCAAACCAGTCCTCTTCCAGTGGTCCCTTGCGATCCCCAAACGGCATCTTGAAAAATTCTCCCAGCGGCACCAGGGGGGCCTTTTCATCAAAACCGATGGATATCTGCATTTCCTTGAGTATTCTGTCGATTTCTTCCTGGGTCATGGGAGTTGGACCAGCCA
>JAOZRE010000477.1 GCA_029940215.1 bacterium
GCAGAAGAAGAGAAAATCAGGCTGCAGAAACTTCATTACATGTGCTGCCCGAAATGTGGGATGGAGCTTGTTGAGATCGAATATAAATCACTACTCATTGATGAATGTACCGGATGTGAAGGTATCTGGCTTGATACCGGAGAACTTGAGAGTATTTCAAAACTCGAAAAATCAAGTCTGGACAAGTTGTTCAGTGTTTTTAAAAAAGATTGACCCTTCCCTTCCAGTATTCAAGAAAAGGACTTTCTTGGGGGTGCCGGTGAATGACCCCAGCCATCACCCTCTTGGAAAGTCCACAAGATGGATCAGAGAATTTAACTTAAAAATCTTCCTCAATCCAGCGGTGTCTTCCTGCCGGTAAATATAAATATATTTTTAATAACGATTTGAACAATATTTCTGACTTTATAAAAGTCCACCATTGAAAACCAAATAACAGGAAAAATCATTTACCCCGGTATATATTTTTCAATACAATTTTAAATTTTCCTGTTTATCAGCCAAGGGTCAACTTGAATAGTAAGGGGTTCCCATTCGTCAGTTTTAGACCAGAGGATTTAAAGAGCACGAGATAATATAGGTGAATTTTTGCAGTACCAACACCGAAAAGCGAATATACCATTAATATTAATTAAGGAGAATTTGAATGTCAGACAATATGGATCCCTGGGGAAATCGGAATCAGAAGCCCCCAAATCTTGATGAACTCATACAGAGAGGGTTGAAAAAAATATTCGACATCAAACAGGGTAATCAACAACCGCCTGGCCAAGAAAGCAACCCGAAGCCACCCGGGATGAATTTCAGCCTTGTCCTGGTTTTGCTGCTGGCTCTTTTTGTCGGCTTTCAATCGTTTTATCAGATTCAACCCAACGAACAAGGCGTTGTATTGCGGTTTGGAAAGTTCAGTAATATAACCGGCCCAGGTTTGAATTTTTTGGTCCCTTTGGTTGAAAAAGTGATCAAGGTGGACGTTGAATCCATCAGAAAGGAGGAATTCGGTTTCCGTCAAAATGGAATACAGCCATATTCCCAGTCATCCGATGTTATGGATCTAGAGTCTTTAATGATCACGGCTGATAAAAATGTAATCCAGCTAAACTGGGTAGTCCAATATAAAATTCGTGATGCCGAGAGTTTTCTGTTCAATATCAAAGATCCACGAGCCGCCGTCAGAGATGTGTCGGAATCGGTTATACGAAGATTAGTTGGGAATCGGGATTTTGACTATGTGCTTAATAATAGAGAGGAGCTCGCCACCTCTACACTTAATGAGATGCAGGACCTAATTGATAAATACAATTCTGGAATTCAGTTAGTGGTGGTGCAGCTGCAGGATCTAAACCCACCAGATCCGGTCCGTCCTTCGTTTAACGAGGTTAACGAGGCTGAACAGGACAAAATTCGCGTTGGTAATGAAGCACAGAAAGAGGCCAACACAAAAATGCCAAAAGCCCTCGGAACAGCTAAAAAAGCAATTCAGGAGGCGGAAGGTTACGCCATAGAAAGGGTCAACAAAGCGAAAGGAGATGTAGCTAGATTTAATGCTATCCTTAAACAATATGTCACTGCAAAGGAGGTTACTCGAACCCGTATGTATGTTGAGACCTTGAAGAATGTACTGCCAAAAGTAAAAGATATTGTCGTGATAGATTCAAGTACGAATGGAATGATCCCCTTGTTGAATTTGGGAGACGCACTATCGCCTACTACTGGAAAAAAGAAATAGTTGGAAAAAGCCACCATAAATAATATAAAATAACGGAGCAGGATAATGAAACGAGCGTTAGTTATAATTGCAATGGCCATTGCTGTTGTTGGATTCAACGTGTTTTTCATCGTTGACGAAGGAGAGCAGGCCATCATCACTCAATTTGGGCAACCAGTCAGAAAAACGATTAGCGATGCAGGACTCTACTACAAAATTCCATTTATTCAGAAAACGCACTACTTTGATAAACGGATTTTAAAATGGGATGGTGACCCAAACGAAATACCAACCAAAGATAAAAAATATATCTGGGTCGATACAACTGCTCGCTGGAGAATTAGTGACCCCTTGCTATTCCTCCAGAGTATGAATAATGTCAGTAGAGCAGCCTCAAGGCTGAACGATTTGATAAACGGATCCGTCAGGGACTTTGTAACCAGAAACAGCCTGATTGAAATTATCAGAAGTTCTGATTGGGATAAGAGCTATACCCAGACAACTGAGACAGTCAGCCAGAAAGAGGTCATAAAAGTTGGAAGGGATCAGTTTTCCCAGATAGTTCTCAGCAATGTCTCAGAACTCGCAAAGAGTTTTGGGATAGAGGTAAAAGATGTTCTTGTAAAACGTATCAACTATACCGATCAAGTGCGACAAACAGTCTATGCTAGAATGATTTCTGAAAGGCAAAGAATTGCCGAACAGAGACGTTCTGAAGGGGAAGCAGACAAGGCTAACATCCTGGGTAACATGGAAAAACAGCTGAAAGACATCGAATCTGGTGCCTATAAAAAAGCTGAGGAGATTCGGGGAGATGCAGACGCCATGGCGACAAAAATCTATGGCGATTCCTATAATAAGGATCCTGAATTCTACGCCTTCCTGACAACGCTTGATAGCTACAAAAAGGTTCTTGGAGATAATACCCGGCTTGTTTTACAGTCCGATTCTCCATTTTTTAATTACTTAAAATCAACGGATATTCGGAAATCAAAGTATTAAAAAAGGTATCGATTTATGGGGTCTGATTTTAATAATCGCTGGTTTTTTATCACCAGGAGCAGTCGTAAATCCATTCTATTATGATAACCAGAACCAAAAACAGGATAACGATAGCATCTGAGATCGTGGTTCCCATGCTGATCATGTTGGGGGGGACGCTGATCTGTTTGTTTACTGATTTCGATCTGGAGTTGTCTAAACAACATTACGATCCTGTGAAAGATGATTGGCCAGCCCGTCATCGCCCCTGGATAAACCTCAGCTACCAATGGGGAACCAGCTTTAGCATTATTGTCGCTTTCTGGGCACTGATTCGGGGTTTCATTTCATACATACACCCCCGGAGCTTAGCTAAAAGGGGCGTTGCTCTCTTTCTTCTTCTCAGTATTTTGATCGGTCCGGTGATCTTGGTGAACGGAGTGCTTAAGGATACCTGGCGTAGACCCAGACCCAGAGAAACGATTGGGTTAGGCGGTAGTCACCCTTACCGCAAGGTTCTGGAAATACCTCATCGTAAATTCAGAGGCAAATCATTTCCTGGGGGTCATGCGAGCGCCGGGTTTATTCTGGTAATGTTCTATTTTCTCTTCAAACCAAAAGGTTGGAAGTGGGCTGCTCCGGCGCTTGTATTCGGTGTCGGATGGG
>JAOZRE010000113.1:0-9625 GCA_029940215.1 bacterium
TCCCAGCTTTAAAAAAAAAACCGATGTTTCTACGGTATGTTAAGAAACACATCGTCAGAAAAATGTAACCGGATAAACATTTTTGCCGGTCTAAACACACTCATTTCAGACTTGTTATGAATCAACACTTTGATCGTGTCACAAAAAACTGGATCCTGCTGTCAGTCTGCTTTCTTCTGATGTCATTTTCAGGAAATCTGTTTGCCCAACAGCATTTTACACCGCTGAAACGAGGTGAATATACAATAGTTGAAGAGGAGAATCGTTTTAACCCTGGAGCTAAAATCAGTGGCTCTTACGAAGTCATTGCGGCTGACCGAAAAGAAGGGCTTTTATCAGGTGGTGCTTTTGGCGGAAAAAGCTATCAGGATATTTTTCTGGGATTTCAGTCTAAGGTTAATAGCAATGTTTCACTGAATATAAAATTGGGAAGCAAGTCCCCCGTGGTTAGTGAGCAGGATCAGGCTTATGAAACACGGAATTCATCCGATATGTCGGGAAACGAGAATAGTGACGGATTAAGTGTCGTGTTAGATGAGGCCTATCTTGAATACAATCATAATCCCAACGCTCAGTTGAGGATTGGGAGGCAGTATCTTGATATCGCAGATCGCAAGGGGCTTATTTTTGAAGGAGAAGCGACAGCAATCTCCCAGGGATGTCGGATTGGCACTTGGTGTTACAGCGTTGGTGGCGCCCGGTTGGGGGATGCAGGCGCTTCTGGGGTCTTCTGGCTCCAATTGGACTACCCGGTCTATGAATCTGGTAACCTGATCCCGGATCCCTGGGGTAAAAAACCGACACGGCAGGAAAAATCATTTTCGGTTGAACTGTTTCGGGTCATGTATAGCGGTAATGACAACCCGCTGGCCGAGTATGGAGGCTGGACAGGGGAAAATTCTGGTGCACACAATACAACAGATTCTGGAGATCCCGTCTACTTTGACAATGACGGCATTGAATACTTTGGTATGAATATCATCTGGAATCACTATGATTTCGACCTGCACTTTACCTGGTCGAATATGGGTGGTAAACGAGATTACTTTTCTTATGGAGATTCCGGCGTGACCAGTCTGGGGAAACAAGCGGTTTCTGGAAATGCCTATTACCTTGATATGGGGTACCGGCTTTCAAAAAACTGGAAGTCTTCACTGTTGATGTTCTCAGCTAGTGGAAACACCATGGACAGTGATGATGATAATATCTGGGACGGAAGTTCAAATGCCTATTTTGAGGTGAAAAAAGGGTCATTCGGTGACGGAGACGCGTTGATCTATTTCAACGGACGAAACGGTATAGGCGATGGTCATTCTGTCTCGAACCTGAGTTTTTATGGATTGAAGTCTGCTTTTCGCAGTTCAGAAGAGTTCTATGCCGTAGACCTGGATCTCTATACGTTCAGCAGAACTAATGCTGTGCTTATCAATGACAAGAGTGAAACGGGGAAGACGATTGGAACAGAGCTGGATATTAAGATAAACTGGCAGATGGAGGAGCGCTTGTTTTTCCGAATGTATGTGGCCTATTTTCAACCGGGAGACGCCTATTCGACCAATGACAGCATCAGGCCTGACAACAACCCGCAAGACTTTTCAATGATAGGTATTAGCGGTCAGTATACGTTTTAAACCTTACGAATGTAATGATGGGGCAAATTATGCAAAATTCAATTTCAAATCAATTGTTTCAAAAAGCGCAGCAGTCGATTCCCGGTGGCGTCAACAGCCCGGTCCGAGCGTTTCGCTCAGTTGGATTGAATCCGCTGTTTATTAAAAGTGCCGCCGGCAGCAAAATTGTTGATGCTGATGACAATGAGTTTATCGATTATGTTGGCTCATGGGGACCGATGATTCTGGGGCATGCCCATGGTAAGGTTCTGGCCGCGTTAAAGGAGAAGATGGAATTTGGCCTCTCCTTCGGGGCACCAACAGAGGCTGAGATTGAATTGGCGGAGATGATTAAGTTTCTGATGCCTAATCTCGATCTGGTGCGGATGGTCAACTCCGGAACAGAAGCGACCATGAGCGCCATCAGAGTGGCCCGGGGATACACCGGACGGGATAAGATTATCAAGTTTGCCGGTTGTTATCACGGCCATGCTGATTACCTGCTGGTCAAAGCGGGGTCCGGGGCGACAACCCTGGGTGCTCCTGATTCTCCGGGTGTTCCTGCCGCATTTGCAAAGGAGACCCTCATTGCGGAGTATAACAATCTGGAAAATGTTCGCACACTGGTTGAGGAGCATCCTGAAGAAATTGCGGCTATCATTCTGGAACCGGTTGCCGGCAATATGGGAGTGATTACGCCAAAACACGGATTTTTGACGGGTATCCGTGAGTTGTGCGATCGTGAGGGAATTTTGCTTATTTTTGATGAGGTGATGACCGGATTTCGGGTTTCCAAGGGTGGCGCTCAGGAGCTCTATCATATCATGCCGGATTTGACGACCCTTGGAAAAATTATTGGCGGCGGGATGCCGGTTGGGGCTTATGGTGGCAGGCTGGAGGTTATGCAGAAGGTTTCGCCCATGGGTGACATTTATCAGGCCGGGACCCTGTCTGGAAATCCATTGGCCATGGCTGCGGGTCTGGCGACTCTGCAAGAGATAAATAAACCGGGATTCTACGAGGATATCGGTTCCAAGACAAACTGGCTGGTCAATGAGATGCGCGATATTCTCGAAAAGGCATCGATTCCCTATCGAATGTCAGCCGTCGGAGGTATGTTCGGTCTGTTTTTTATCGATCAGGATGTACATTCATTTGCGGATGCTTTGAACTGCGATACTGATCGATACGCCAGGTTTTTTCGTGAGATGCTGAACCAGGGGATCTATCTGGCACCGTCTGCATTTGAAGCCACTTTTATGTCGGCTGCTCATTCGGAAGAGGATCTGGAAAAAACACGGGATGCGTTTAAGATAAGTATTGAGAGGATTAACGGTTAATCAGTGATCTTCGATAATACTGTATTTATCGGCGCACTCATCCATCATATAGTGAATGAAGGCTAAATGAGATGAGTGCCCGCTCTTGTGAGAAAAAATTGAGCCTTTGATGCGAAGGTTGTTTGCCAGGTAAAAGTCTCCGATCTGATCCAGGATCTTATGCAGGTTTGGCTCGTTCAGCCAGGTCAGAACCTCCGGGTTATCAAAATCCCCCTTCTCATTCAGGATAATGGCGCAGGTTTCGTCACCCCCCTTGATAAGACCCTGCTGCTTGTATTTGTCGTAGTCTTTCCTGAAACCGAAAGTTTTAGCTTCAACAATCTCTTCCAGGTAGTTGTTTTCGGTCAGGACAAAACTGTATTCCTGTTGCCCGATCTGTTCATGGTCGAAGTCGATGGAAAAGGTGAAGTCAGATTGATTTGAAGGGGTGGCGTAGATAGTTATATCATCTTTCTGGTAGCTGATCGGTTTGTTGATGTGTATGACTTTTTTCGGGCTGCTCAACTGCCGAATACCAGCCTTTTTCAAAACCTGGTAAAATTCTATTCCACTGCCATCCAGGATGGGTACCTCTTCCGCATCCAACTCGATCAGCAGGTTGTCAATCCCCAGACCATTACAGACAGAAAGAAGATGCTCAATAGTGCTGACCTTCACCCCCTGCTCTTGAATAGTCGTGCAAAGGGTAGATGGTAGCGCGTACTGGTAAGTTGCCGGTATATGGACATCCTTATCAGACCTGAAAAAAACGATACCATGGTCTTCCGGAGCCGGATGAAAGTATAATGCTGTTTTCTGTCCTGAATGCAGACCAATACCCTGGTTAAGCATGCAGGATGATTTGATCGTTGTCTGGTTCATCGTTCTGAAAACATGTTTAAAGGTGTAACCGCAATTTTCTTTACCTGTCTCCTGTTCCGGGGGACAGTGCACTTCATTCAGTTTGCCTGCCTCTCAAAACAGGTCAGGTGTCCATCCGAATAAAAAACAGAGTAGCTGCTATTCAAATAATCTCTTAAACAGTCTGCGATGCTGAAAATGGTCAGCGATTTTTTCCGGGCATGAAGCTTTCTCGAAATGTTGTGATATAGTGCAATCCCCTTCTCCATAGGCCTTGACGGTCTGTAAAGATAAAGAAAGTCGATGTCATCAAGCGAGATGTTCATAATATCTTCGTTAATCCACTCCACCTTCTGTGTGGGGATATCGAGGATTTCCTGGAATTGTCTGCCAATTCTAATCATGTCGGCAGAAAGCTCGATCTGTATGGTGCGCTGGTGGGGATAAAGATATTGAAAGAGCAATCCCTGCAGCCCATTACCGGCCCCCAGATCTGCTACAATGGAATCAGGCCGGATAAAGTGTTCGGCCTTTAAAAGGGGAGAAATTCCGCCTGGATGGTTAAAGTAGCCTTTTTTTTGATCCAGATGGTCGCGTTCCAGAGGGGAGTACTTCGATCCGGCTCCGTGAACGGCGCAGTAAAGATTTAGAAAATCGATTTCGTTATCATCATCGTCTGCCGTTGGTTCATGTTCCCTGAGAAGATCTGCTGATCTGGCTATCTCGGGAAACGATTCTCGGACGGTTTTGTCGTCAGCAAGCTTGAGGAAGGCCTTTTTCAGATGGTCTAACTTCTGATCGTTATTAGTTTCGTCAAAATCAAATTCCATCTTGGGACAGGGACTGGTCGAATATTCTACTGAAAAAGTTCTGCCTTGATCATCAAGGCTGCTGCTGCCGGCTGAATAATTTCATCCTGCCGTTGCTTGTTGAAACCGAATATGCCAGCTACATCCTGAATGAAACGGGACTCTTTGGGATCATACTTCCGATCACACATCACAATCTCAATCAGGTATTCGAACATATAAGCTGAAATCTCATCAGGAATTTCAATCGAGGTGTTAAAATCAAATGTTCCCGTTGATACGCCGACATGCTCA
Source organism: bacterium (assembly GCA_029940215.1). GTDB lineage: Bacteria > SAR324 > SAR324 > XYD2-FULL-50-16 > XYD2-FULL-50-16 > JAHJRI01. Next base: position 4,894 of record JAOZRE010000113.1, read on the forward strand.
AGGCGGGCCTGGTCATGTTCAAGCAGCTGTGAGATATTTTCAAAATACTTGAACTCTGCCGGATGCACTTTGTCATCTGCCTCAATCGCTTTAAGTAGTAAAATGGCACAAAGGTCTCGTTGATCCTCGTTTAAATGAATCAACATGGCTGAAAAGAATGCTTTTCGCTTTTCAAACTGGACCTGGTCAATCAGATAGTGCACCTGACCTGGCGGAATATTAAGCTCGGTACTGACCTCACTGAGAAAAATGAAGTCATTTTCCTGCAGGTTTCGGCCGCAGGTGAAGATCTCAACAAGGGTTCGAATCAATTGGTCCGACAGGTCCGTTGTCAGTTGAAAACCAGCCATATCCACAGATTGGAGCTCCGCTATCGAATCCAGAGACATTGTCGCATCCAGTATGGACTGAATGACATTCTGGATCTGATTAATTCTGAAATCGAGATAATCCTTGGCGGCGGCGCTTTTCGATGTTTTATCAAAACCAGCCTTAATGGTTGCCCTTGGAAAAAGAGTCAGAAAAAATTCTCTTCCATGGTTAAGCTGGCGGGCAAGAGAGGCGTTAAACTCTCTTTTCAGACGGCTTTGTTCTTTTACTATTTCACCTTGCGTTAACATTGCATCTTTTGGCAGTGTTTAGTCTGTCCTGATGTGATCCGGAGATTATGGAGACTGATGATGAAAATCGGATTTTGAATCACCGGGTCTCATTCAGCAAAACAGCCATAGATCTGAATTGATTACTTTCAGCTTATTTATTACTCTGATATTCACAAAAATGATAGTCCTTTTCAATGAATAAAAGTCCCGTATAGAGTATTCAAATTAATAAATATAAAAAAAACAGTACAATTACTCATGAATTATCTTTATGATGATTTCCTGAGCGAGTTGATCTAAAAACCGGATGAAGCGTATTTGGATAGCGATAAAACAAACATGGATGTGGAATTTAAACTAAATATCATCGGACTTGGTATCAAGCGTATTATGTGGGCGAGATTGTGCAAGCTGTTGGAGGGGCTGCTCTCTCCCGATGGAATCAAGCCTGTATTCGGGTACTACAATCGAAAAGGATTGGGAGGGTACAAGAAGTACCTGGCAAAACTGGATCAGGGAGATCCGGATATCATCGTCACCTCTTTTGAGTTTTTTGACGACCTGCACACACTGGAACAACTGATAAATGAAAACAGTGCTTTTGCCAAAGAGGGCCCTCCCAGGGTTGTTTTTATGGAGAAGGACCTCAACCGGCTCCTTAGAAACCTTCTGAAGGATCAGCCATCGGTACGTCTTAATTTTGAGCGATATGGAGAGCTGCATATCCAGGACCCGAGTCTGTTTTCCCCTGCGGATGAGGGACATCTCTTTTTTGAGATTGACCCGGTATCGGATATAAAATTGCTTGAGCCGACATCGGCTTATCTCATAAAAGGTGAAAATGTCTCGTTTTACCCAGTAAATGCTATTGAGTCTGTTGAATGGCAGGGAAAAACCTATCAGGCAGGAGACTTTGTTGATGCGCAACTTCAGCGACACTCCATAAAAAAAGCGCGTAAAAAAACAAGCCTGCTTGTGAAGGAAGGAGACAGCCTATTCATCTGCAACGGGCTACCGGCTAATGAACTGAGTGGTATTACGTTTAACTATCTTCATATCGATCATGTTTTATCCTTCAATCAGTTGAAGAAGGGGAATGCAGAATTTGATACCTTCCTCCTTAAGTTCAGGGAATTGGCAAAAGTGAGATGCTGCGGCGCATTCGGCGAACATATGCGCGGGGATCCTGCCACCATCAAATCTTCTGTCCCTGTTACCGTCTGCTCTGACTTTCCCGTAATCAACGATATCTATCGCCATATTCTGATGGCCGATGGGTATCAGCAGGTATTGACAACGGAGCAGGCCATTGATCAGACGGATCGGTTACTTCTGAGCTTGACAGACTCCTGCGAAGAGCCCAATTCAAAACCGTTCAGCAGGTATTTGCTACTGGAAAAAGAAATTTTCAATATCGGCGGTTTTGCGAAGGTGACCCGGAAACAGTCGGCGAAACCACCGGATGCGAGAGAGGCATCTGATATTGAAGCCCTTCAGTCCGAGCGGCTCCAGGTAATCAAAAAACTGAAGAAACTGAATGATCAGATCAAAAACCTGTCTGGCTCGAAAATTCTGGCGGATCAGGAACGGTACATGAATATGCTGGCCAGCAGGAAGCGGGAAATTCTGACTGTTCTGCTGGAAATGGCCGCCATCTGGGATGAGAAGGATGAAAAACAGAAGCGGACCTATGAAGAAAATGTTCTAATTTTCCATGATGACCCCCTTCAGGCATCCACCATCAACAACCAACTGGAAGGGGATGGGAAACGACTGTTTGTTGATGTGATCAAGAAGTTCAGCTCCCTGAAGGACTTTGTGACCCTCAATACGGATATCCTTGAACCATTTTTGCATGAAGGCTTTATTTTCTGCTATGCGGCAAGTAAGTCCATATCTGTCAGGAAACTGCAGCAGTTTCAGGGTGAGCTTTCGGAAAAAAAATACCCGGAAATTGCGAAAGGGATTGAAAATCTGAAAACGGAGCGATCAAGGTTGCAGAGCCGGTTATTGGAACTGGCATACCTGGAGGCATATCAGATGCTTGCATCATCCTACCGGAACCAGGCCCAGCAGGTTTTTCATGCGGCCCACAATGCCAATCAACTCATTGAAAATCGTCGCTTTTCACAGGGGAACATCCAAAATATCTGTCTATTTTCCTCCGAAGACAAGAGGTGTAAACAGGTTCAACACTCCCTGCTCCATACGTTCTCGCATTCGAAATCAACGCGGATAGATCAGGTTATACTGCCCCTGAATCTGACGACACGGATTCCATCTGATGAAATAGTGGGTATTAAAGAGTTGACTGACGACGAGAGCACACAGGAGGCTTTGATACAAGAGGCCCTGATCCAGCATAATCTTAAACGAATAACGGGCTACTGCAGAAAGGCACTGAATGAAATCGATCTGTCGCCCGGAGATTTGCTGGTACTTGTTCATGAGCTCGACATGATCAGCGTGTTGGTTCGTAAGCTACGGCAATCCGGCGGCCGTTTAAAAAAAATACCTGTTCTTGCCGTTTTTTCCGGACCCCTGGATTTGAAAAAAATGACTGAGTTGTCTGGAAGTGGTGTCATGCTGGCATACCACGATTCGCTGTTCAGTAAGCAAGGAGATGATTTGAACGAACAATTTCGGATACTCTTTCCAGAACCTGATCCTCTGTTCTGGTGAATAGCCGGAAAAAGGATGCGGCATTTCAGTCGACGGACTTGAAAGCGGTGAGAGGTAGCGCTGTGTGGCTCCTGGTTTCTGCAAACAATGATTCCATATCTGGAAGCTGGGGTTTGAAGCCCATTTCCGCCAACAACCGGCCTGCAGTCAGGTATGTTGCCAGAACATCGATCTGGCAGTAGCAGATGAGTTTGTCACGCGCATTAGTAGCCCCCCGTTGCCAGCGGTCAAATAACAGTACAGCCTCATAGCCGTCTATGTCCCGGATTTCTTTGGGGCGCCTGATTCCCAATTGCTTTTCAATCGCTTTCAACCCTCCTCTATATCCCTGATGATAGCAAATCCACCGAAGGTCTATGTAAGGACATCCGATTGCCGGAATATTGAAGCTGTTTTCCAGAAAGGGGATGTCATAGCTGTTTCCGTTAAATGTGACCAGTAACGTTGACCGGTCCACCAGCTGTAAAAAATCATCAAGGTTCTCGCCATAAACAAAGGTGTGCAGTTGCCCCTGATGATAGGCCGCAATGAGCGTTGTCATACTGTCGTAGTGCGAAAGCCCGGTGGTTTCGATGTCAAAGAAGGTTGCGTCTGTGAAGTAACGGGACAGAATTCGCCAGTGTTCGCTGGGAGGCAGGCGTGTTGATAAAAAAGTCAGATCTTGTTTTTTAAGTGCGCAAAGGCTTTCGCGGATAGCAGCAAGGAATCTTTCGATCCCGCTCTTTGAAAATGGCAGGTCTGATGAGCGGTCAAGGCACTCCTGCCAGTTGAGAAAACCGAGTTCCTTTAAACGCCGTTCAGTCTTGGGACCGATTCCCGGACAGTGCAAGAAGGTTTGATCGATCAATGGAGGCGCTCCCGTTTCTTTTTCAGTACCCTGGACGCACGCTGCAGTTTTTCCTTCAGTTTGATGGTTTCCAGGTCCGGTGCCGGAGGCTGAATGTCAGGTGCTGCAGGTAGCGCTATCGACTGAATTTCCGGTAGGCTGATGCGCCCTTCCAGTAGCATGCCCAATAACGACCGGGTACAGGCTATCGAGGCGTTGGATTCGATTAGCAAGGCTTCCAGTTCGTCATCTGTTACACCGGGGGGCAAGGGGGGAACGCAAGAGGGGCACCCGGCTAAGCAATTGCACTGGTCCAGAATATCAATGCACAATTTCAGACAGGGTTCCATTTTTTCGAAAATTTTTTCGGCGTAGCCAACCCCTCCCTCAATGGCGTCGAACATAAAAAGAGCGCTTTTCCACGTCTGAGGGGCTGTCTCAATTAGGGAGACGTCGGTTTCGATGTCACTCACAGCGGCCATGCACAGTGCGGGTGCCGTATGCCTCAACAGGTAGCTGAGTTCATAGAGTGCGGCCCCGATATACTGTCTGTCGTACTTTTCCATCTCTTCAGCCCAGGCAGGGGGCGCTACAATCGCCTCGCCCCCACCTGCCGAAACCG
>JAOZRE010000113.1:9635-12321 GCA_029940215.1 bacterium
CCGGCAGGGTAATGGGACCGTAGCCAATATTCTCGAATGACCGCTCCCGGATTTTTTTATACAGCTTGGGTTGCTTGTTATAATAGATATACCCGAAGTCAAGTTGTGCCTGATGCACGGTTTTCTGCTCTTCCTTCTCTGTCATTTCGATACGCCCTTCCCAGTGGGCCTCGGTATAATAATCGACATCAACGGGCTCGACCCGGCAGAGTTTTTTGTCCAGGTCTAATTCCATGGACATGTAGCGCCGTCCAAGGTGCTGGTAAATGGCATCTTTATAGAGAGTCCCGCGGGCACCAATGGGGTCCAGTTCTCCAATTACTTGGGTTCCGCAGTATATCTCCACATTGTAGTCTGTCATGCCCCTGAGGTTAACGCCCCGGGCAGGATAGTCCTGCAGAGCATAGCGATGCGTGTCCCGATAAGGAACCACCGTCCCATCGCTTTTCAATATGTCCAAAGCGGTTTTGTATATGGATTCATTCAGTGCGGGTTCTTGTTCTCTTAACGGATGTTCGTGAGCCATACAGGGAAGATGTTGGAGAAAAATATAGGGGTTATCGGCATTGAGCAGAGCCTGTTCCACTGGGGTTTCCGTTATAAATGACGGATGATTAACAATATACTGGTCTATGGGGGTGTCTCTGGCAATGTAAACCACCGTGGCCGGTTTTTCTTTTCTGCCGACACGTCCGGCCTGCTGCCAGAAACTGGCCACGGTTCCGGGGTGGCCGGAAAGAACACATAACTCCAGGTCTCCGATGTCAATCCCTAACTCCAGGGCATTTGTGCTGATAATAACCGTAATGGCGCCATTGACCAGGTCCCGTTCAAGCTTGCGACGTTCGTTTGGCAGCAAACCGCCCCGATAGGGTTTAACCTGCTTTTTCAGGGTGTCAGAACCGTCTGTCACTGCTCGCTGCAGGCGCTCAACATCCTGCCGGGAACGGCAGAAGCAGATGGTCCTGATCTTCCGCCTGGCTGCTTCGCGGAGCAGGGGAATAGTGATGGATGCCGGGCCCTTGCGATAATGGGCATATCCGTGACTTTGAACCAGCGACGGGTTCATCAGATACAACTCCCGTTCCGGGCGCGGGGCCCCATCGTTATCTATAATATGGAAGCTTCTGCCGAACAGGGCTTTAACGTGGGCCTCAGGATTACCGACGGTTGCGGAGGAGCAGATGAAGGTGGGCTGACTGGAATGAATCTCACAAACACGCAGCAGGCGCCTGAGGACATTGGCCACATGTGATCCGAATGAACCCCGGTAGATATGAACCTCATCGATCACAATGTAGCGCAGGCGCGACAGAAAATCCTTCCATTTACGATTGTGATTAGGCAGTACCCCGCCATGAAGCATGTCCGGATTGGTGATGATGAAATCGCTGGATCGTTGAATACGGACCCGCTCATCCTGGGGTGTATCCCCATCAAACGTTCCCAGACGGCCGCTCTTTCTGACCACTGACATCAGGCTGCCGAAAGTGCTCTCCTGGTCACGCGAAAGTGCCTTAGTGGGATACAACAGCAAAACGGAAAAAGGAGCAGGGCTGTTCAGATATTCATTGAGAATCGGCAGGAAAAAAGAGAGTGTTTTTCCGCTGGCAGTTTGTGAAACCAGGAGAGTGTCACGGTTTGCGCTGACAGAATCAAAAGCAGACCTTTGATGGGAGTAAAGTTGGTCAATACCCTGAAGGTTAAGGGCGTCCTTTATGTCAGGGTGCAGGGCTTCAGGGAATTGAGAGAATGAGCCGACCACCGGCTGTATCGTCTTATGGGCCTTGATATTGTCAGTGAAGTGGCTGTCGATGTAGCGATTCAGAACTTTCATTGCTTGGAGGATTTCAGGTGCTGATTAAGCTAAAAATTAAAAAATGTACATATGTTTACTTTTTAGCTTAATCAGCACCGTTACGCAACCCCATCTTTCAAAATATGCCAATAATCGTGAATGGAGGCTTCTTGCTCCGGCGAGCAGGCAGGAATAGCAAACTCGCTGTCTAGGATAACAGCGAGCTGCACCGGTCATGGTCAGGTTGGAAATTCCATTTACTGCTTATTTTTTCATTAAATGTGTGACTGCAGCTTCCAATCCATCCAGCGTTAAAGGGAACATTTCGAAGATATCGCAAATGGAAGAAATCGTCTGGGTATAGTTCCACAGATGCCTGGGGACTGGGTTCAGCCAGACAGAGTGTGGAAAATTGTCCGCGATGAAGTTCAACCGTTCGATACTGGCCTTGCCACTGGACTCAAATGCGTAGATGGACCCATTGTTAGCCAATAGCTCGTGGGGAGCCATACTGGCATCACCAACAAAAATGAAACGGGTATCCGGGTCGAAGCGAATCAGCTCGTCTACCAGTTGTTCCTTGTTGTATCGCCTTGGATCCTGCCAAACCTTATCATATAGGGTATTATGAAAGAAATAGGTTTTCAGGTCCTTGAACTGGGCCCTGGCGTAGTCAAAAATGGTTTGTACTACTGGAATAAAGGGGTCCATGGACCAGCCACCATTATCAATCATGAGATTCACCTTGAGACGGTCCTTTAAACTGCGGTCAAACACAATCTCGATCTCTCCAGCATTTTTAACCGTCTCATAGATACTTTTATCGACATTGATGTTGTCCCTGGGACCAGAAGGTATTAGGTTTCTGAGTCTTTTCAGGGCTTCCCC
>JAOZRE010000113.1:12331-12589 GCA_029940215.1 bacterium
GAGAGGGCCTTCACCGGAATAATCCTTATAACGTCTTTCGCCAGCGACCTTTACAGCCGATTTATTTCGAGAAACGCCCCCTATTCTCATTCCACCAGGATGATGCCCGGAATGACCTGTAGGGGATGTTCCACCGGTGCCAATCCACTTGTTGCCTCCGTCATGTCTCTCTGTCTGCTCTTTCAGCCGCTCCTTGAAATACTCGATCAGTTCATCGGGAGACAGTTTTTTTAGCTCGGATTCATCGATTCCCAATGT
>JAOZRE010000478.1:0-1307 GCA_029940215.1 bacterium
GCTGCAAACAAGCCTGTGGATGGCTATCAAGTTTGCTTGCTGAAATTGTTACAAAACTGTTCATTATGATTCGGAAAACTAATTATTGCTGTTATTCTATAAAGTATTATAAAATAGGCGAAGTCGACGGATAGTTTGAACCGGTTGTTGTCGGTGCCGGGCAGTCGCGGCTACTTGAATATGGGTCGGCTCAAAAATTACTCAAGTGTTTCCCATTAGTGTAAAAGGAAACACGTTGACTTTGCATTTTGCCGGCAAAATGTCCGGTCTTTATAGGACTTTTGTGGACAGCTTATGCCAGGTTAATTTTGTACGATCCCTATGTTCAGATCACTCTGTTCCGGGATACAGTTCCGGAATGGAAGTCACATTTATAGGAATCCTAAATATGGTTTTTTGTCATGTCATTGACAGTTGATCAAGCGCTGGAAGTTATTCGGTCTCATAAACGGGTTGCGATCGTCGGGCTTTCTCCAAAGACCGATCGGCCCAGTCATCGTGTCGGCCAGTTTCTTCAGGAAAAAGGCTTTGACATTATTCCGGTTAATCCGGTTCACAAAGAAATCCTTGGCCAGCCCAGTGTGACCAGTCTTGAAGAACTGGACCCGGACTCTGTCGATTGGGTTGATTTTTTTGTGGGCCCGCAAAGATTACCGGATTTTGCAAATGAGATTATTCGCTTGTCACCAAAACTGGTCTGGTGCCAGATCGGGGTGGTGAATCCGGAATTCAATCAGGGGCTGGAAAATGCGCAGATTCCTTATATCGCAGATGTCTGCCCAAAAATTGAATGGAAGGAGGAATGGCCTTGAATCGATCTCCGGGTGATAAGACAAGGGATTTATCAGCAGATCCCTTTATGACCGATATGCGGCAGTCCATTGATCATTTTGATGCGTCCTTTCTACACCTGCTCTCGGAGCGCATGCGTACCGTCCGCAAAATAATTGCACTGAAACGGGAACAGAATACCGACCTTGGTCAGAGCGATGCCAGGCTGGAGGACATGAAAGAGTTGATAGAGATGTCAGTTCAATTGAAACTCGAACCACACTTTTTCAAAGAAATCCTCGACCTGGTATTTCAGGATGCGATGATACAAAGTGAGAGTGAATACGAAGCTGATGAGGGCAGGTCACTTTTTATCGGTGATGCGACACCTTCGCTGGAAGAGATGCGCAGCAGCCTGTTGAACCTGGACAAGGCGCTCTGTTTCGTGCTGGCGGAAAGATTCTGCATTGTAAAGCGCATTGGAAGATACAAGGAACAACTCAATGCCCCTCCGCTGGACTCCGTTCGCTGGCAGA
>JAOZRE010000478.1:1317-3351 GCA_029940215.1 bacterium
AGAAAATAAGGTGGAGACGGCACAAAAACTCGGGATCAGTGTTTCTCTCGTAAAAAATATCTTCAATGCCATTCACGAAGTGGCGTTGGCCATCGAAGAGGATGTGAAAACACCGTGATAGAAACTGCCAGCGGGGGAGGAAATTATTTTTACCCCATTTCCCCGTTGACACAAAAACATCAGTCCGGTAATTATTAAAGTTATGGAGGGGGTTTAGCTCACTTGGCTAGAGCGCGACGCTGGCAGCGTCGAGGTAATCGGTTCGACCCCGATAACCTCCACCAACTCACCTAACAAAGCTCCACAATCCCAGTATTTTACAAATCTGTTTTTTGTCATTTTAGACTTGGTGGTATCACTTCTGGTATCACTCGGAGAATCACTATGTCTAAATACGGACGATATTCCTACCTCTGGAAACAGTCTCACTACCAGTCCTATTACTTCCGTTGTCTTATTCCTGATGATCTGGTATCCGTTCTTAAACGACGGGTAATCCTACTGTCCCTTCAATCCGGTATTCTTAAAGAAAGTGTGTTCCTGTCTCGTCATCTGTATGACAAATGTCAGGAGATATTTCTTCAACTCAGGACTGTAGACGGTCTGATAGTAGCAGTTGACGAGATCAAGACACTTCTGAGAAAGGAAAATCTCAGATACAAATCCATCCTCCAGAACAACAAAATGAAAGACTGGTCAAAAGACGAGATTGGTAAGTTCATCTCTGATCGTATCAATTCCATGAAAGAAAACACTTTTGAGTTTGAACTTGAACTCAGAAGTGAGAAGAAACAGAAAGAGAGGGTAAAGGAGATAGATCGATTTATCAGAAGACTTGAGAACGACTTCAGTCAGGGGAACTACAAGTATGTCGAAAAGAAATTAGATGAGGATTTAGAGAAAATCGGGTCAAAAGTATCTAAAGGTTCAAAGACATATACTGTATTACTCTCTAATTATAGTAAATTACTGTTGGAGTCCATCAAATTCCGTCAGGATGTCAGGACTGGTAAAGAAAAGAACGAATATGATTTCGTTGGAGAGGGATTCACCAAAAACGACGTAACTCCCCTCATACCAAACGAACAGACAGTTTTACAACCAAGGGAAACCGATGTAGATCCCACTATACCGAAGATTCAGGAGGTATTTGATAACTATCTTGAAGAGACAGAAGGACAAGTAACAGACAAGACCCTTGAGAGAAGGATACAGGTATTTAAACTCTTCATAGAAATCAATGGGAATATTCCGATTACAAAATTAGAACAACACACTACTGCCCGATATACTTTCCAGCAGTTCTTTCAACAGGTCTTCCGAATTTCTATCGATCCAATGCAGATCTTCGATGACTAGTACCAGAGGTTGATTCTCCGATGATTTGAGTAAGATCCTGATCATCGATTGAATTATACGCTCTTTGACCAGTTCCGGTGTTTTAATGGATGGATCTACACCTGTTTCTTTAAAGGAAAAAAGCTTCAATAGAAAAGGGAGAATCTCCGCAGTATCAAGTTGAAGTTGGTTTAATGTATTCTCGATCTTGTTCCGGATTGCCTCTTCTTCATCTTCTTTATCAATTGCAAACAGGGTTTTTGCAATTTCCAATATCGGTAAATAAGCGGTATTCTTTCCAAACGACAAACATTTGCCTTCAAGTACGGTTGCCTCTTCATTCGCTATCTTCTTCCTGAACTCGTACAGCAGTCTGGATTTTCCGGTTCCCGCTTCCGCAACGATAGAAAATGACTGTCCACGTCCACTCTTGACCATCTCGAACCCATCAAGGAGTGATTCTAATTCTCTTTCCCTTCCGACCAGCGGAGTCAACCCTCTCTCAGCACTCACATCAAATCTGGTACTTCTGTCACTTGGCGCAATAACCTGATAGACTTTGACCGGATCTTCCTTTCCTTTAACAGTCTTTTCCCCCAACGCTTCAAACCGGAAAAACACCTCAGTCAGTTTAAACGTATCTTCAGTCACCAATGTGGTTCCATGTTCTGCAAGAGTCTCCAAACGAGATGCCAG
>JAOZRE010000479.1 GCA_029940215.1 bacterium
TCCCTGGTTGGCTGCCAGGTGAACGGGACCTAAGGCTTCGCTCATGCCCCAGTTACAAACCATGCGGTTAGCGATAGCAGCGGCACGTTCCAGGTCGTTGCTGGCACCAGTCGTAAAATGACTAAACACGATTTCTTCTGCGGCACGTCCTCCCATCATCATGATCAGCATACCTCTCAACTGGGATTCCCTTTGTGAATATTTGTCATCGACCGGTAACAACATCGTCAAGCCCAGGGCACGGCCACGTGGAATAATCGTCACCTTATGAACTGGATCGACCTCGTCCAGCAGGGCTGCGATGATCGCATGGCCGGCTTCATGATAGGCTGTTGTTTTTTTCTCGTCTTCAGGAACGACCATGGAGCGCCTCTCTTTCCCCATCATGATTTTGTCTCTGGCCGCTTCAAAGTCTTCCATTTCGATGGTCGACTTGTTCAGTCTGGCTGCGATTAGAGCGCTCTCATTTGCGAGGTTGGCCAGATCGGCTCCGGTAAAACCGGGTGTGGCCTGGGCAATAACTTTCAGCTCTACGTTTTCTGAAAGCATCAACTCCTTGGTATGAATGGTCAGAATTTTCTGTCGACCGTTCATGTCCGGCCTGGGAACAACTACTTGACGGTCAAATCTCCCCGGGCGGGTCAGAGCTGAGTCCAATACGTCTGGACGGTTGGTTGCCGCAATCACAATGACACCCTCGTTTCCGTTGAACCCGTCCATTTCAACCAGGAGCTGGTTCAAGGTCTGCTCTCTCTCATCATTGCCACCTCCGAGACCGGCCCCTCGGTGTCGACCAACAGCATCAATTTCATCAATAAACACGATTCCTGGCGCATTTTCCCTTGCCTGGGCAAACAAGTCACGTACCCTGCTGGCGCCCACCCCGACGAACATTTCCACAAAGTCGGAGCCGCTGATATTGAAAAATGCTACCTGGGCTTCTCCGGCGATGGCTTTTGCAAGAAGTGTTTTACCTGTTCCGGGTTCTCCAACCAGCAAAACCCCCATGGGGATTTTGCCCCCGAGTTTTTCGAATTTGCTGGGGTCTTTTAAGAACTCGACAATTTCATCCAGCTCTGCCTTTGACTCATCGATTCCAGCGACATCCTCAAAGGTATATTTTTTAGCGTCTTCATCGACCTTGTGATGCTGGGATTTACCAAATCCCATGATCTTGTTTCCACCCTGCATTTGCTTCATGAAGAATACCCAAACCCCAATGATCAGGATGATGGGCAGCCAGGAGCTCAAAATGGCAAAAAAGAGATTGTCAGAACCGTCCGATTCAAATCGGAAATGAACTCCCCTTTTGTATAATTCGCGTGGCAGTTCATGATAGTACTTGGGTGTATAGGAAACGAGTAGATCCTTACCTGATGTGTGTCCATTGATCTCCGTTCCCTTGATCACCACTTCACTCATCTGCCCACTTTCAACGATATCCATAAACTGCGAAAAGGTGACTTCTCGTCCTTTTTGGTTTTTCGATGAGAATGTGAATAGAATCATAACTCCCAGGGCAATAGATATCAGTAAAAATAGATTTTTTGGAACCTTATTCATCAATGACTCTTTTATGACAGAATTGATAAGATTTATGCACCGGCAGTGAAAAGGAGAAGGCCGGACATCTGAACAGTTTGTTTTCAGTCTGCTATAATTATAATTCTAGAGGGATTTTTGATCTTTTCCAAGTAATATCTGGATAGTACTTGAATTGAGAGCTGTTTGAAACAGGAATGCTTATGCTGCCTATGGTAAGCGGGCTATTCTTGAAGTCCTGAAGCGGTTGCAGTAAAATACCAGGTAAACAGTGCAGCGATTTTCGCAATTGTAGGATTTAAACCAATAAGTGTGTGGAACAGACTATGGATATCAGTCAAAGACTATTTCGATTGATGAGGTCGATTACAGAGGATAAATTTGAATCGATTGGCCGATTTATTGACGAGGGGACCGATTTTCTGGATGAACGGCTGAAGTTCTGGGAATCGGAGTATGAGGTTAACAGGGAAGAACCGAATAGATATGACAGACAGGATGAACAACAAGATCCGTATCGACCGGAACCCTCACCATTCAGTCAACAACTCAGGGAAGATTTGCAACTGTTTGGATTGACTCCCCCTTCAAGTCTGGAGGCCGTTAGACAGGTTAGAAACACCGAGTTAAAGAAATTCCATCCGGACAAATACCTTGATCAACCCGATAAACTTGAGACAGCGAAGCGAATTGTGCAAATATACAATACGACATACGACCGACTGAAAAAACACTTCGGTACAAACGCGGTATAGCATAATCAAAACTGCCAGGGGGGACGTCGGAATACGAGAGGAAAATGCAACCGGGACTGAGGTCCAGCTTGCATTTTCGGGAAAAAACCGACTACTTGACTTCTGCAGTTGCGCCAGCTTCTCCAAGCTTCTTGGCAACTTCAGTAGCCTCTTCCTTCGTAACACCTTCCTTCACTTTGCAGTCAGCACCGGCAGCTTCGACCAGTTCCTTCGCTTCTTTCAGACCCAGACCTGTGATCGCGCGGACTTCTTTAATTACGTTAATCTTCTTTTCGCCAAAAGAGGTCATCACCACGTCAAACTCAGTTTGCTCTTCTGCAGCTTCCACAGCAGCACCACCGCCAGCGGCAGGAGCAGCAGCGACAGCAGCAGCAGCGCTGACGCCAAACTTCTCTTCAAGTTCCTTTACCATGTTTGACAGGTCAAGAACTGACATGTTTGAAATAAATTCAATTACTTGTTCTTTTGTAATATCAGACATTTTTTTCTCCGTATGGTTGATGTTCTATTCCTTTGAGTCAGCAATGGATGACAATGCGCGTACAAAGCTGCTTGGTACTTCGTTAAGGACACGTACAAAATTGGTTACAGGGGCGTTCATGAGGAAAAGGAGCTTGACCAGCAATTCTTCCTTACTCGGCAGATTACCCAGGTCTTTTACGGCTCCGGCATCCAGAATTTCGCCCTTTCCACTGGAAACCAGAACACCGGCTACCAGCTTGAGATTGTCATTCTTCTTACTCTCTTCGGAAATAATCTTAGCAGGCGCTGCGGGATCCTCAATGCTGTATACCAAGGCTCTTGTCTCCTTGAAATACTCACTAAGTCCCTCGAAAGGGGTCCCCTCAACAGCCAGTTTTGCCAGAGTGTTTTTAACTACCCGCATACGGCTGCTTTTGCCGTACAGCGTCTTTCTGAGATTCGTCAGCTCTTCAACCGTCGAACCCTTGTAGTCGACCAACACTCCTGTTACTGCAGATGAAAAAATCTCATTGAATTCTTTCACCAGAGTCTCTTTTGTGGCTTTATCCATGTAATTCTCCAATGTTCC
>JAOZRE010000114.1 GCA_029940215.1 bacterium
CCAAAGGTGTTGAGAATGAGGCTCTTGACCAGTTCTATTCAGCGATGGGTACTGATTTTTCTGTAGCCGGGGTCTTGCTGCCAGATACCCATACCGGGTATACACTCCCCATCGGGGCCGTCGTCGGTACCACCCGGACCGTTCTCCCAGGCAGAGATGGTCAAGATCCTCCACCATGTCAGGCCCATCATCAATATCAAGGCATGACACCTGATCCACCCTGTCAGCTAACACTGTTTATATATTCAATCAAGTCAACCGCTTTATTGGAATACCCCCACTCATTGTCGTACCAGCTGACGATCTTATGAAAATTATCATTCAGCCCGATCCCCGCTTTGGCATCGAAGATTGATGTTCTGGGGTCTGTTAAAAAGTCGGTAGACACCACATCATCTTCAGTATAACCAAGGATACCTGCCAATTCGCCTTCGGAGGCGTTCCGCATTTCCAGCATGATATTTTCGTATGAGGTCGGCCTTTCAAGTCGAACAGTCAGATCAACCACTGAAACATTGGCCGTTGGCACACGAAATGACATACCGGTCAATTTTCCCTGCAGATCCGGAATCACCTTTCCAACCGCTTTGGCAGCGCCGGTGGATGACGGAATAATATTCTGAAAACCACCCCGTCCGCCTCTCCAGTCTTTGGAAGAGGGACCATCGATGGGACGTTGGGTTGCGGTGACAGAGTGAACAGTTGTCATCAACCCCTCAACAATACCCCAGTTATCATGCAACACCTTGGAAATCGGCGCCAGGCAATTGGTGGTACAGGATGCATTGGATACAATGTTCATGTCTGAAGAGTAGGAGTGGTGGTTTACTCCCATCACAAACATTGGGGCATCAGGGGAGGGAGCGGAAATAACAACTTTTTTTGCCCCCGCCTGAAGGTGGGCCTGAGCCTTTTCCGTTGCAGTAAAGAGTCCGGTGGATTCGATGACGAAGTCTGCTTCCACCTCATTCCACTTCAACGATCCTGGATCCCTTTCTGCTGTGACCCGGATGGTCTTTCCATTCACGACCAGTTGTCCATTTGAAACGGAGACATCGCCATCAAACCGGCCGTGAGATGAATCATACCGGGTCATATAGGCCATGTAATCCACATCTATCAAATCGTTGACCCCTACAACCTCAATATCCTCACGAGCTGCCATCACTCGAAATGCCAGTCGCCCAATTCGCCCGAAACCGTTAATCCCAACTTTTATTGCCATTTCAACTCCTGTTCTTTCTAGGTTTAGTTCAATCCCATCATCTACATATCACGGTCATTCTGGATCATTTATGCCTGTACTGTGATGATAACATGTTACTTTTACCAAAACCAGCTAAAAAATATAACCTTCACAATTCAACCCAAAACATTTCTGCCCTGCCTTGATAGGCAAAAAGTGACCGAACCTGCTCCTACCGCCTGTCACACAGGTATCCAGATACCGAAATCAGTCATAATGCCATTAATGAGATCAATATCGACAATAAAATCCACAACAAGGTACCGGAGTTGCATTTTTAAGCACCAGGATCGAGACACTATTGAATATCAGCCATGAAATTAATTGTGCTGCCAAGCTGAACGCAGGTGTTAATTATGCTGGCAGAAGAGGCTGACTTACGATAAAATGGACTGACGAAGAAACCAAAACTCATAGACAGGGCAGGCAAAAATGGCCGAACAGGTTGAATCCCCCACAGCAGAAAATATCCAGGGTATAGATCCCTCGGCAAATACGGAGCAGAGCAATAAAAATGCCACAGCCAAACCGTCACCAGATGCTGACCCCAAAGTAATCGAGAAGGAAAAGCCAAAGTTAAACACCGCGCCCTCAGCACCGGAAATGGATGTACCAAAGGATTTTGCCAACCGGGCTGCAGCCAAAATCACCGCCATCAACGAACGTGAGCTGGATGAAGAGATCGCCTCCAGTAAAGTCTCGGCGATGGTGTATAAGAATATGAACTCCACGCAGTTGTTTCGGTATTTTATTGATACCATTGATATACTTCTGCAGAGCGAGCATACCGAAAAGTACGCGGCAACTACCTGGACAGCGTTACTGTGGCACGAGGATGTTCACCCGGAATATCGCCCCTTTGTCGAAAATGCATTAAATAAAATTATCGACGGTCACGTTTCCAACGCAAAGCCCTTCGTCGAGCACGAAGAGACCGGAAAGGAGTTTTCCGCTTATGCCTACTCACTGGGAGAAACATTCATCCAGATGATGCGGCTTAACAGTGATCTTTACAACATCCTGACAGACATTTACGGATTTATTATCCGCGAGGAGATGAGTCGGGACCTGACCAAATCCGACGAAGACTCAAAGAAGAGGGGAATCACCGGGCGTAAGAAAAAGAAAGAGGTTGAAAACCTGAACCCCAAAAAGCTCTACGATGATATCATCGACTATATTTCGGAGAGAGGCGACTTTCGTTCTGATACATTAAACCAGAAAAACCCGAACGAATTTATCATTATCCTGGCCGATCGCATGCGGAGCACCCGCCGCTATATCATCCAGGACATTATGAACCGGCACGCACTTGAGAAGAAAAAGGTGCTGGAAAAAGAGTTGCGGGAAAGAGAGGCGAATGCTGAAGAGGTCATTATAGCCAGCGGCCCTTTCAAACACGGGCTTTACCTGTTCTGGGTTGAGAAACGTTACAACTTCAAGTATCTGGCTGTGGAAAAAGTCAGGATTACCCTTCAGATACTAGCCATTTTCCTGGGTCTGGGGGCAATCGGGACGGGTTTCCTGGGGCTGGGGATGATCAGTCTGCTGGAAGGGATTCTTGTGGGAGTCATCATGTTTACCTACGCCCAACTGTTCTGTTCAAGGGTTGTGTTCGCGCCCTTTTATCCAAAAGATGTCACAGCCGAGCTTGAAAAGGACGTTGGGGCATTCACACCCACTTTTCGAAAGATGTCGCTGGATCAGATCAACGCGTTCATGACCAGGCAGATCAAAGAGCCTGAAAACACGCTGTTGCTTCACCTGCTTCCGGAATATGTCAAATACATCTTCGCTGTCATGCCTGACCGCAACGATATTCTGCTCTCCCGCGATAATATCAACGAATTTATGGAGCGGATCGAGATCAACCTGGCGAAATTTCAAAGAGGTAAGGCGCTTTAGCGCTTTTTAGACCGAGTAGTATACCGGTTGCGGGGATCTCTGAAGTCGGGTCCGTTAATCACAATAAAATCAGTCATTCCCTTCAGCCGAGAATAAATCCTCGAATAGACACGTTGTTCCAACGTTTCTCGCCTTTCCGATTCAGCTGCTCCTCCTTTCCCATCCTTTTGTCCTGCTGTCTCACCCAGGCTGGTTGATTTGGAATCTGTATAATTGGTTGTAAAGATGGTCGTTTTCCTCATATTGTAGCGATTGGAGATTATCGTATCGAGGATATTGATCTCCCAGTCACTTTTCCTGCCCTTTCCCAACTCGTCAATCACCAGGATATCAATATTGTTGATGCTTTCCAGGAGATTCGTTTCTGATAACCCCTTGTCATAACCACTCTTGATTTCACTCAGCAGGCTTGAAAACTCCTTGAACAGGCATGGTATTCCATACTTCAGGGTATAGTCCCTCAGCATGGTACTGACCAGTCGGGTCTTGCCGACACCAACCCCGCCCATAAACAGCAGCCCTTCCCATTTACCATTCTGATAGTTCTTGAATGAAAACCGTGCGGTATCCAGCGCTGATTTCAATGAAGGGTTACCGGAAATATCGAAATTTTCGAAGGTGGCATCATAAAACTGGCTGGGAATTTGAGCGTTGTTATAAAGCATGATTCGATAAGATAAATCCTGGCACTGACATTTTTGAGCATGCTCACGCCCATTCTCATCAAGCTCAAAAAGGTACCCGGTACCGTCACAGATTTGACAGCTGGTCTGACAACCGGAACAGCGATCCGCAGCAGCAAATCGACCCCTGGGCACAATTTCGATTCCGGTGTCGTTGCAAATGGCGCATTTTGGTTTTTTCATGGTGTCTAAGGGAGTACCGCCTCTTTAGTATCTTCACGAGAGAAGCCGCAGGACGATTACAGGTCAGGATGTTCGGTTTACGGATACTGACAACCGGGGGAAAATCCCCGGAATGTCCCTAAAATAAACCTTTGCCGGTTCAATTGTGACTGAGGTTCCTGCATCATTAATCGGCCGAGTTTAAGGTTGTCAACTACCGGTCGAATCGATAGCATTTTGGGATACCTTTGTTGTATTATGTTGGCAAAGACAACCATAGTCTAAGGCCATGATTCAGTATTGTAAATTTGTTTTAGACGATTTTTAAGGATATCAATGGCAGATGGCATCATTATCGGTTCAGATCATGGTGGTTTTGATCTAAAAGAACAAATCAAAGCGATTTTAACGGAACTCGGCTATAGTGTGACGGATGTCGGGTGTTTCAGCAGCGCCTCCGTTCACTATCCCGATATCGCCCGGCAGGTTTCTGAAAAAGTTTCAGCCGCTGAATTCAGCAGGGGAATTCTAATCTGCGGTACCGGTATCGGAATGTCCCTAGCGGCCAATCGGTTTCCAAAGGTTCGAGCCACACTCTGTCACGACCACCTCACGGCTAGACTGTCGAGAGAACACAACAATTCCAATATCCTCGCCATGGGTGCCCGGGTCCTCGGCATCGAAACTGCGAGGGATATTCTATTGACCTGGCTGAATACCGACTTTGCAGACGATCGTCATCAGACACGTATCGACATGTTGGATAAGCCACCTTTCGTGTAGACGATTCGTCACTTCGGAACTCAGTCATAACAGTATTTAACTTACCACTCCACACATCAGACACACAGGAAAACAAAATGAAAACGATTCAGGAATTTGATAACGAACTCTATTCAGCCATTGTTGATGAACAGCGACGTCAGGTCGACAAACTGGAACTCATCGCTTCGGAAAATGTCGTTTCTCCCCGTGTGCTGGAAGCAACCGGATCGGTTCTGACAAATAAATATGCAGAGGGATACCCTGCCAAACGATACTATGGTGGCTGTGAATACGTAGACATCTCTGAAAACCTGGCAATTGAAAGAGCAAAAGAGGTTTTCACAGCTGACCATGCCAATGTGCAACCCCATTCGGGATCCCAGGCCAACATGGCTGTCTACATGGCCGAGCTTCAGCCCGGAGACACCGTCCTGGGCATGGATCTGTCCCATGGAGGACACCTGACCCATGGGTCACCTGTGAATTTTTCCGGTAGCCTCTACCAGGTGTTTCATTACGGTGTTAAAAAAGAGGACCAGCGAATCGACTATGACCAGGTCGCCGACCTGACCAAAAAACACCAGCCGAAGATGATTATCGTCGGGGCAAGTGCCTACCCGCGATCTATCGACTTTAAACTGTTCCGTGAGATCGCTGACAGCGTCGGAGCTGTAGTCATGGTCGACATGGCCCATATCGCCGGCCTGATCGCTGCCGGTGTACACGACAATCCGGTTCCACATGCTCAATATGTGACAACAACCACCCATAAGACGCTGCGAGGTCCGAGAGGAGGTCTGATACTCTGTGGTGCCGATTATGCCAAGAAGCTGAATTCAAAAATATTCCCCGGTATCCAGGGTGGTCCCTTATGTCATGTGATTGCTGCCAAAGCGGTTGCTCTAAAAGAGGCTCAGACAGAGGCCTTCCGCACTTATGCCAAGCAGATTATCTCCAACGCACAGGCCCTGGCCGCTGCCCTGATTGAAAAAGGTTACCATCTGACCAGTGGAGGTACCGACAACCACCTCATGCTCGTCGACCTGACCAATAAGGACATCACCGGAAAAGATGCCCAGAACATGCTGGATCTGGCCAATATCACAACCAACCGTAATACCGTCCCGTTCGAGACCAGAAGCCCATTTGTCACAAGCGGTATTCGACTCGGAACACCGGCACTGACCACACGTGGATTAAAAGAAAAAGATATGGTGACAGTCGCTGGCTACATCGATCAGGTGCTGATTCATATGACAGACGAGGCAAAGATCAATGCCATTGGGGAAGAGGTCAAGGCTTTCTCCCAGTCATTCCCGGAATTTGAAGACACTTTTTAAACCAGCGAGTTCTCATTTTTCCCTCACATATGGAAAAGCTCATTCACTCGGTTATTCTTGAAGCCGGGGATATTGCACTCCAATTCCGATCCCGCCTCGATGCCATTCAGGTCACCAAAAAGGGGGCTAAAGACCTGGTCACTGAGGCAGATATCGCCGTTGAAAACCACATCCGGAGCCGGCTGACCGCCGCAACACCGGAATTCGGTTTTTTGGGTGAAGAGAGTCCTGAAACGGAAGGTAAGACCTCCCGCTGGATCGTAGATCCCATAGATGGGACCCACTCTTTTATCCATGGACAGTACTTCTGGAGTATCAGCATCGCCCTGGAAAGCAAGGGCGAGATCAGTCATGGCGCTGTTTATGCCCCACTGTTACATGAATTATACATGGCCGAGAAGGGAAAGGGAGCCACCCGGAATGATCAAACAATCAGGGTTTCCGATACCATCGACCTGGCAAGCGCCATGGTGGGAACAGGGTTTGCGTGTCTCCGCGCCGAACTTGGCGACAACAACCTGGAGCGTTTTTGTCGCATAGCCTTGAGAACAATGGACCAACGACGGTTCGGATCAGCAGCCCTGGACTGCTGTCTGGTGGCAGACGGTCAGATGGACGCTTTCTGGGAGCAGCACCTGAACCTTTTCGATGTCGCTGCCGGCGCATTAATTGCGGAGGAGGCAGGCGCAACGGTCACCGATTTTGCCGGAAACCCCGGGCTGAATCCTGAAGCCGTGCTGATCACAAATGGTGAGATTCTATCAGAGATGCTGGAATTGATGTAAAGTATCTTGCAGAACATTAGGGATCGTACAAAAAAAACTTGGCAGAAACTGCCCACAAAAGTCCTATAAAGACCGGACATTTTGCCGGCATATTGCCAAGTAATTTTTGAGCCGACCCTTAATTGATGGTCGGGTCCATTGGATCGGAGCGGTCGATGAGGTGTTCCGGGTCGGCACCAAGACTCTTGAACGCTTCGCTCCAGCGTTCAGATATCTCAACCTTGAAGAGCAGGTCTATATCAAATTCTCCCAGCCACCAGGATCCCTCTTCGATCTCCCGATCCAGTTGTTGCGATCCCCAACCAGCGTATCCCACGCCGGCATAGAATATTTCAGGGCATGAGATCTCATTCAGGACCGGCAGGATCTCCTGTGCGGACGTTAGGAAGAACTGTTCGTGAATTTTGATAGTGGAAGTTGCTGTAAATTCCGGTGAGTGAATTACCCAAAAAAAATCGGTCTGGACCGGGCCTCCAAATAGAATGGGAATGTCCAGGGGCTGGGTATGATCAACATTCATCAATTTCAGCGCATCATTCGCCTGGGTTCCCGTGGGCAGATTGATGATAAATCCCAGGGCACCGGACTCCTTGTGCTCTGCCATCAGAATCACTGAATTGGAAAAGATATGACTTTTCAGAGATGGCATAGCAACCAGAAATTGCGCTTTTTCAGAAAACATACTTCCTTTCGGATTCGTCTGTGCAGGCCTTTGACCCCGATTGAAAATTATCGATTTACTCTTTGGCTAGAATGAATTATTTTCAATAAGAAAGCAAGGGAAAGCGTCTAGTAGCATATCTCCGCAATCTAAAGTGAAAAACGTTTATGAGACTATTTGGAAAGTTGGTTTTAATCAGTTGCTTCATATTTCTGCTTCTGTTTTTACTGCCTGCCTGTAAACGGCCGCTGGATAAAGATGGGGGGTACTATGACGAAAAAACCCGCACCTACAAATACGTCAAACCAAAGGGCAGAGGCAGCGCCCAGCAGGTATATGCCCCCCGTCCGGGAGAGATACAGACCATCGGTGGAACCGTGGCCCGCATCGATGATGATGCGAAATCCGTCTGGGTCATGATTGATGAAAGGAAACCATACATGATCATGGCTTCGAGCCTGTCCAGCAATAATCGGGACGATAAGAACAAGTTGATCCGATTGAGCCTCTCCTTTGTTTCCCCGGCTGGCTCCGTGAACGGCAGCAGGAATTTCCGCCAACAATGGAAAAAATATGCAATCCAGGTTATGGGAAACGAACTGCAAAACCAGAAAGTTCTGGTTGAGTTCAATTATGAAGAGCGCTCCAGGCGGTTTTTTGGCAACCTCTATCAAACAGTTAAAACGAAAGACGGCAGTCAAACCCGCGATATCAACCTGTGGATGATTCGTCGAGGGCTTTCGTTTTACTTCATCGACCAGGGACGTTCGAAGAATGACGATGAGTATCTGAAGGCCCAACAGTTTGCCAGAAAGAGAAAGCAAGGGGTCTGGCAGTACTGACCGATTTGGAAAATTGACTAAAAAGTGGACTTTGATCATTTCAGTTTTGGCTCGATTGATATAAAAAGGTAAGATAACAAGCCTTCACTGGCTACGACAACGATTCAAAAATCAAGGAGAAAAAATGGCTTTAGAAAGAACGTTATCTATTATTAAACCAGATGGTGTGAAGAGAGGTGTTATCGGGAATGTTCTGAACCGGTTCGAATCAGCGGGATTGAAGCTTACCGCCACTAAAATGCTACATCTGAGCAAGAAAGAGGCTGAAGGATTCTATGCGGTGCATAGCGACAAGCCGTTTTTTGATGAGTTGACTGTATTCATGTCAAGCGGACCTGTGGTTGTTACCGTTCTCGAAGGGGAAAATGCCATCGCCAAAAACCGGGAAATCATGGGAGCCACCAACCCCAAGGATGCTGACAAAGGGACCATTCGAGCGGATTTTGCTGATTCAGTGGGTGAAAACACGGTTCATGGTTCAGACGCCCCCGAAACAGCCGCAGTTGAAATCGCCTACTTTTTTGCTGAAACAGAGTTGGTTAACTGATACATTGCCTTGGAACCAGCTTGGTTGAGACAGACCTGGTTGGAATATAAAACGTCATAATCGCATTGGAGCTACCTTGTTAATTAGTGATTTACACAAACAGTTCAAAAAAACCATTCCCGTCAGTGACAGTTTTTTCAAACTCATGAAGGAAACCTTCGGGTTCTACACCGAGCTTTGTGCGGATTTCTTCGACGATTTTGGAAAACATGTTGAAGCGGGAACCCTTGGGCATTTTTTGCAGAACAAGATCCGATCTCGGCTGTTCGACCCGGAATATTGCAAAACCATTGAAAAAACAAAGAAACAATTCCTGGCAGAAAACATCAAGCTGGAACAGTTTATTGAGGCAAATGACTTCAAAGATAATTTCATTAATGACCTCAGTGCTCTGAAAAAAGTATCAGATGCTATTTTTGAACTGCTGCAGACACACTGGGAGTTCTACAAGTATGAGAAATCGGTGGCCAACAACGAGGTGATGATCGCCTTTATCCAGGAAATCGACAAGGTCGGTATCCGGTGGGACTCTTACCTGGAGAAATACCTGGCCATCTCGTCCATTCTCAAGACTGCCCGCGGTGAAGTTCAGAAGGAGGGGTATACACCCCTGACGGTGCGGTACCACATGCCAGAAGAGATGAGTTTTTCCATCGATATGGCAACCAACCTCAACCAGTTCCTCCAGGAGGCCTATAACTTCGTCGTGATGGTTCATGACGACCCGGACAACGCTCCGGAACTGGAAATTTCAGCTCTTGAAGCACGGAACCCTGTCAATTGTATCCTGATGGTTCCCAACAATTATGTTGAAAGCTACCAGAAGTTTCTCGGTTACTGTTCAGTCGATGTTCTCAAACGCGAAACCCTGCTCAAGTTTGTAATGGAAATTGTCAGATTGCAGCAGGGTGTACAGCTGACAAAGATAACCATTACCAACTTCCAGAAGAAAATTGCCAAGCCTTTGAATACGCTTCCCCCGGAGGGCTTTTTCTCCATCGATGCGAACGAGATGGAAGACAGTGTGAACATTCTCACTGCGCTTTGCAATGAAATGGACCAGCTTGAAATCACCTATAAGGATATGCTGACCGGAGCGACTGACCGTCTGGCCAGAAACCGAAAGCAGCCACTGTCAGAGATGACCAATTCGGCCATCAACCTGACAAAAACCCGGAAGAAGAAAGCAGAAGCACCCACTGAGGTGCCCACCGGTAAGCAAACGGATGACAAAAGCGAGGAACCTGTTTCAACCGTTAAAATTGACGTTAAGAATAAGGAACATATCCAGTTTCTAACCTCCTGACAACAATTAGACCCTCCAGAAAACACTGCATTCAGGCCGGCTTCCTTATTGGAAACCGGCTCCACCTCATTTCCTCCCGGAAAAATCTGTTAACCCTATTCATTTAAACGCAACGCAGTGGGTGCATGCGAAAGGGTTGGTAATCAGGAACCGTTTATGCATCTCAATCTGAGAGAACACCTTCTCAGATTTTGGCAGCAAAACCATCAAACAACCAGAACGGTCATCAGGTGAAATCATCTGCCAGCAAAAAGCCACGGTACCTGAGCGGACAACCGCATTGCCGACTTCTTTTATAAGTGATAAAAGAGAAGATCTAAGGACAAAAAACAATACCCCCCAATAGTCAACTCTTCCAGAGATTACACGTAAAGAGCTATATGGGGGACGACGCAGCCAGTCGACACATTAGACTTGTCAACGGGTAGACCGGGACGACGTTAACCGACGTGTTCTGGGAGTAGACAGCCCCATTACCCCTGACCAGGATAGGACCGTTACGAACTGGCGAACTATTGGAGACCACCATGCCGGCTAAGAAAACCAGGACGGATAAGGAACTACGCTCAAGATTGCAGGAGATGCCCATTGCCATTGTCGGTATTTCAGCGATTTTCCCGCAATCAAAAAACCTGCAGGAGTACTGGGATAATATCGTCCAAGAGATCAATTGCATAACTGATGTCCCCCCTTCACGCTGGAACATTGATGACTACTATGACCCGGATCCAACAGCAGAAGATAAGACCTATTGCAAGCGTGGCGGTTTTATTCCGGACATTGATTTCGACCCGATGGAGTTCGGCCTTCCCCCAAACATCCTGGAAGTAACCGATGTTCATCAATTGCTGTCGTTGATTCTGGTAAAAAGATTGATGAAGGATGGCGGTTATGAAGATGCTTCCGAAAAGGTCCGTGAAAACACTGGTGTCATTCTCGGAGTGGGTGGCGGGCAGAAACTGATGGTTCCACTCATCTCGCGCCTGCAGTATCCCATCTGGGAAAAGGTGATGAAAAATAGTGGCCTGTCAGATCAGGATACACGCATCATCATCGAAAAAATAAAAAAGGCCTATGTGGGATGGGAGGAGAACTCTTTTCCCGGGGCCCTGGGCAATATTGTTGCGGGGCGCATTGCCAACCGCCTGAACCTTGGCGGCACCAACTGTGTAGTAGATGCTGCCTGCGCCAGTTCCTTCAGCGGGATCCGCATGGCCATCAACGAACTGCTCGATTATCGGGCAGATATGATGATTAGCGGTGGGGTTGATACGGATATGTCCTCCTACATGTTTCTCTGTTTCAGCAAAACCCAGGCATTCACAGACCAGGAGAATTCCTCTCCCTTTGATACCGACTCCTCAGGAATGCTGATGGGAGAAGGCATCGGCATGTTGCTACTGAAGCGGCTTTCAGATGCAGAAAGGGACAAGGACAAGATTTACGCTGTTATCAAGGGGAATGGATCCTCCAGTGACGGCCGTTACAAAAGCATTTATGCTCCAAGGGCTGAGGGACAGGTACTTGCTCTGAAGAGGGCTTACGCTGATGCAGGTATTGAACCCGCTACCATCGATTTGCTGGAGGCCCATGGTACCGGAACTGCTGCTGGAGACCTGGCAGAGGTCAGTGCCCTTAAGATTTTCTTCGAGGCCCATGATGACCGAAAAAACCATATCGCTCTGGGTAGCGTCAAATCCCAGATCGGGCATACAAAAAATGCAGCTGGATCTGCCGGTATTATCCGAACTGCACTTGCGCTGCACCATAAGATTCTGCCAGCTACCATCAATATTTCCGAGCCCAATAAAGAGTTCGGTCTAGAATCGACACCTTTTTACCTGAACACATCTGTTCGGCCCTGGATACATCCTGACAGCAGCCTGCCAAGAAGAGCTGCCATCAGCGCCTTCGGCTTTGGCGGTACCAATTTTCATTTTATTCTGGAAGAGTACCAGCGCAAGGCCTCCGGAGCTTATCGGCTGCATACGGTTCCACAACCATTCCTGTTCTCAGCACCGTCAAGCACAGAGCTTCTGTCTACTTGTGAGATTGCCCTGGCAGATCTGACATCTGACGGTCGGAAAAAAGCTTATTATCAGTTAACTGACGCCAGCAGATCCGCAAAACCATTAAAAAAACTGACCCGGCTGGGGTTTGTTGCAGGATCTCTGGAAGAGGCTATTGAACTGCTCAAACTGTCTATTGAAACGCTGAAGGAAAAAACAGAAGACGCCTGGGACCTCCCCAAGGGAATATTTTACCGAAAGACGGGGATTGATCCCAAGT
>JAOZRE010000115.1:0-5462 GCA_029940215.1 bacterium
GAGCGATTGGCAATATCAGTTCAAAAAACAGAGTGTAAAAATAGGCGGTATCGATTGCTGGGCAATAGAAGGGGTCCCGAAAAAAGAGAGGGCAGAAAAAGTGATTGAGGAGACAGGCTACTGGAAAACTGAAACCTGGGTTCGAAAAGACATTTTCATGGCAATTCGTTCAAAGCTTTATGTGGTGGAAGAGGTAAAAAGCAATAAAAAAATCAAATACTTTATGGTTGATGACATCAGTAAAATCCAGGGAATCTGGACCGCAAAAAAACTGAGGATGAAAACAACCAAGAATAAAAGAACAGAACATCGGACGATACTGCTTTTCGATGATATCATCTACAATCGGGGCGTCGATGATACGCTTTTCAACAGACAGCAGATGAAAATGGGACCGCCATGAAAGTGGAATTGCGAAGGCTTTTTTTTCTGATATTGTTATCTGTTTTAATATTTGCAACTATACCGACTGAGCAAGTATATGCAGATACAACGGATAATCAGATGTTTGAGTCTGCGGAAACCGAAGATGATCTTGCAGGTTTTGATGAAGATGAGGACTCCGGGTTTTCTGATGACAGCGATTCAGATGAACTGTCATCGATCCAGGATGAAATAAATGATGCTGAAGGACGGTTTTTGTCTTTTGGCGGATTCTTCAAAGAGGATATCGGTTACAGCTATGAGCATGAAGAGAACCAAACAGATTTTTCAAAAATTAAATCCATCCTGAACCTGTCATTGGCGCTGAAATTTTCGAATAGCTGGCAGATGAAGGGGGTTTGGAACAGTTTTTACGATTATGCCTATATCAACTTTGGTAGAGATAAGTTCACAGAGGAAACACTCGATGCATATGAAACCGAGTCTGAAATCAGAGATATGTACCTTGATGTCTCCCTTTCTGGCTGGCTTAAACTTCAATTTGGCAGACAAATCATAGCCTGGGGTGAGTCCGAGATTGAGCAGATTGTGGACCTAGCTAATCCCAGGGATAATCGTGAATTGGGGATGGTGGATATCGAGGATGCGCGTATTCCGGTATTTGCCACAAAATTTACTTTATCGTTTGACACTCTTGAAGCAAACTTGGTTGCGATTCACGAGATTCGATCCAATAAAGCACCTGCCGCCGGTTCAGAGTTTGATCCCCTGGCTTGGCTGAGAAATGTGTTTGATATCAATGAAGAGGAGGTTCCGGGCAGTGAATACGATAACACCGAATACCTGATTCGACTGTTTAAAAGTTTTAACGGCGGTGATGTCGGACTGTTCTGGGCCGATGTCTATCAGGATAGCTATCACCTTGATTTTGAGAGCTTCGATGTCAGCACCAACCTGCTCTCAGTGACACCGCGTTACAAACGAATTCAGTCAATCGGTTTTTCCGGTAATCTTGCCCGGGGCCCTTGGCTGTTCAGAACTGAAATAGCAATGAAAACCGGGGTTGCTGTTGCCAGAAATCAGGAGGACTTATCTGCGCAGATCATGCAGACCGTGATGTCTTCCGGGATTACCGGTACAACCTTTTACAACCGTGAGACTCGAGTTATCACAACCTGGAGTGAAAAGCAGCTGCTACAGTGTATGTTGGGATTTGACTATAGCGGATTTGAGAATATAACCTTTAGTGTTGAAGGAAATCTTGAAGTAATCAAGGATCATGAGGATAACCTGAGTAGTAATGAAAATAGCGGTTCATTAATCTTACATCTGAAACACACTGCCATGAATGATACCTTGACTACAGATCTATTCTGGTTTCATCTAACTGAAGATAATGGAGATTTATATCGTATTAATCTGGACTACGATTTGAACGATGCACTGACTCTATCTGGTGGTGCAGTCGTTTATGAGGCTTCAAAAGAGGACGCGCAGGTCTATCCGTTTCGAAAAAATGACCGCTTGTTTTCTGCATTAAAATACAGCTTTTAGTAGATACGTTTTTTGACTGGTTATCTTTGAATAGCAATTAAATCAAATATCTGAAATGTGGATTATCAGGTGGTATATTTCGAGGGAGTTCATTGTTTATTTTTTTTCTTGCCTTCTCTCACTTATTTTTATTGCGGTTGTCTTTGCAGCGTTGGCGGAATTGGAGACACTGGAAAAGGAAAATGGTCGGCAGTTGTTCCTGGACGCAATATTATCAGGGGTTCCTTTATTAATTGAAATCATTACACCTATTTCAGTTCTCCTGGCAACAGTTCTGACCTTTGTCACCCTGAGTAAGTCGTCAGAAACGATCGCCATGATGGCTGCAGGCATCAGCCTTACGTCCATGGTTTTGCCGATATTTCTGGCAAGTGCGGTAATCGGAGCGTTCAGCTACTTCAACCAGAGTTATCTGGCCCCTATGTGGGGAGCCGATGCGCGTACGAGCATGGTAGATTCAACGCCGGTTAATAACGCCTGGCAGTTTTATCAGGGAAAGCTTTACTACTTTTCAGGACTGGTGCCAGTCAATAAGATGGTAAAGGGCAGTCGTGTCTTCGAATTCGACAAACAGCATCAGGTTAGCAAGATCTCAAAGTTCCGCAAACTGAGTTCTGTTAACGGATACTGGCATGCGAAAGGGGGTAGTGAGATCACAATCATTGATCAAAAGGTGTTTATGCGTAAAGGTCAAAAGACCCGATTTCGGGAAGAGACTTTTCCGATTGTGTTTAAAAAGGAGTTGAAGCACCCGAAGTATTCGGATTACGCTTCTCTCATCAATGAGATCAAGCTGAAGCGACAGGGATCAGTCAACTATGAGGCTGATCTGTTTGCACTATATCAGAAAACAGCCGCCATTATCTCAATCTTTATTATGGTGCTACTGGCCCTGCCGTTCTCGCTTTACGCCGGCAAAAAATCAAATGTTCGTATGGGAATCGTTGTGTCGATGATTCTCGGTTTCAGTTTCTGGCTGATTGATCAGATTTTCATATCCTTCAACGGGGCAGGACTACTATCTCCGGAAATTGCAGCATTTGGAGCCAACATGCTGTTTGCCTTGCTGGCCTTACTCCTCATCTATTTGCGTCGGGTCTGAACGATTGGCCTCGACGATATCGGCCAATCTGAAGGTGACTTGTTTTAACCCCTTTCCTGTAACACTGGAGATCGGATAGACCTCTTCGCCTGTCGCTTTGAATTTATCAATTATCTCCTGAATATTCAGATCATGGCTGATTGCGTCCATCTTTGTGAGCAGAACAACGCGCTTTTTCTTTGTCAGGTCTGCTGAAAATTGAGTCAATTCGTTCAGGAGGACAGTGAAACTCTTCATGGGTTCCATTTCATTGAACTCTGAGCAGTCAACCAGAAAAGCCAGAACAGCAGTACGCTGAATATGCTTCAAAAAACGGTCTCCTAAACCTGTTCCCTGGTGTGCATCCTCAATGATGCCTGGAATATCGGCAACGACGAATGATCTGTAATCACTAACGTTTACGACACCCAGGTTAGGGACCAGCGTGGTAAATGGGTAATCGGCGATTTTGGGTTTTGCGTTTGAAACGGAAGAAATAAAGGTTGATTTCCCGGCGTTTGGAAAACCGACCAGCCCCACATCAGCAATCAACTTCAGTTCGAGCCTGATGCACATCTCCTTTCCGGGTTCACCGGGCTGTGCATAACGTGGGGCTCGGTTGGTGGCTGATTTAAAATGAACATTTCCCAATCCCCCTTGTCCTCCTTTCAGTACCGGGTGTACCTTTTCGTCAAGGACTTCAAGAAGAATCTCTTCAGTGTCATTGTCGATAATGATTGTTCCCAGGGGCATCTTGATAATCTTATCTGTACCGGCTTTCCCGGTTTTTTGATCACCCATTCCGGCTACACCGTGTCCGGCTCGCTGGTGTGGATGCAGGCGCAAGTCAAATAGGCTGGTCAGACTGGCGTCTCCTTTAAAAGAAATATCACCACCTCTTCCGCCATCACCTCCGTTGGGGCCTCCGAATTCGATAAATTTTTCTCTTCGCATGGAAGCACACCCTGCGCCCCCTTTTCCGGAGAATAGGTAAATTTTTGCTGTATCGATAAACTTCAAAGCAGTATCCTATTGATAAGATCTGGGGTAGTTGACGAGCTGAACGGTCACGAGTAGTGGGGCTGAAAGTTAAAGCAAATCCTCGTCTACAAAACTAAAATATGCATCATGCCCAATAATAACATGATCAAGGACATTGATTCCAACCATTTTCCCAACTTCGACTAAACGCTTTGTAATTTCAATATCCTGAGTAGAGGGTTGGGGATCGCCACTGGGATGATTATGGATCAGAATCACAGCAGCAGCTCTCAACTGAATGGCAGGTGCAAAAACCTCACGTGGATGTACCAGGCTCTGATTCAGCGTTCCCCGAGTAATATGTTTCAGGTGAATTTGACGATACTTGTTGTCGAGAATCAGTGTGTAAAAGGCTTCCTGTTTTAGTTTAGCCAGCTTCGGGCTCAATTGCCTGAAGATGATCTCACTTTTATTGAAAACTGTTTGATCTACAGGAGCATTGTCCTGATTCAACCTCTCGCTTAATGATTGTAATCCTTTAAGAAAAAGAATAAATTGTTCATCTTCCGCACAAAACGGCCCTTCTGTGACACCTGATTGCAACCATTCGGGAAACTGCTCCAACATCAATTGCTGATTTGGAGACCGAGACCATCTATTTCCGGCCAGATAGGAAATAAGCTGCTCTATTGCCACCTCATCGGTGTCATCCAGGCGGATAAGGTTTTCCAGGTTTACATCGCTCTCGGAATTTTCCTGGAAAAGGCGGTATCTGCATGTCTGCATTAAGGGGCAATTCAGGCAGCCATTGTTATTTTCACAGGAGAAAGGAATTTCAGGCAGTGGCCAGGCCCCGAAGATTTTATCGAAGGCAAAATCGAGCAAGTAAAGCTGCCTGGGGTCTGATTTATATCTACGGAGCAACTCCAGCCATTCTGTCCATTCAATGTTGTCTGGTGATTCACCTGAATACTTCAGCCAGGCTTGATAGGAACCCCGAGAGGAGGGATACCAATAACTGCAATTGGACAGGAATGATGCGGCCTCCCAATCATTTTCAAATCCGGCAATGCGGTTCAGTTTTTTTACCGTATCATATCTGTGATCCTGAATTTGTTGATGCCATGATCCATCTTCCCACAAGGGCAGATGGTTGTGGAATTCAACCATTCGGTCTTTCAGTACAGTCGGGTCCAGTTGGTTAAATACGAGTGTGAGGTGGGATTCCACCATCTGATGAATTTTTTGCTGACTGGTGTACTGGCTGAGTTCGGACAGGTCAGAGACTATCGAATCCAGAATATGGGGATGGTAGAAATGGAAAGGTTGGGCGCTTTCTGGAATCAGCATTCTGAGCCGGCGATCCCAAAGTAGTCTGAGGTCAGGTTTCCGCTCATGTCCAACCAGATCTGGATGACCAATTGAATTTATGAATTCGAGGTAGTTGTGATGCCGAAGCCAG
>JAOZRE010000115.1:5472-12528 GCA_029940215.1 bacterium
CAATAGCAGGTTATGAAAGTCTTCAAACATTTGATCAGCCATGCAGGGTTGTCAGTTTCGGTTCTGGTTATTCCCCTTGATCTGTTATTCAGCTATGGCACAAGCAGATAAAATCCTAATATTTCAGGCCACTCTAATCGTTTTATGGCTCGAGCTCTTCAAGGCGGAATCTGGCTTTGATTCCCAGCGGGTTCTGCTCATCGAGCTTGCTTAATTCCCTGTATAGATCAAGGGCGCCATTGAGATCACCGGTTCTTTCCAACGAGATTGCAAGCCACCATTTGGCATCATTCGCTCGTTTGGAATTTGGATACTGCTCAATCAGTTCAAAAAAGCCAAGAGACGCTGAATCATAACGTGCCGTTAAAAAGTAGATGTAGGCATTGAAAAACAGGGCGTCTTTTGCGAGTCTGGAATCAGGATAGGTTTTTCTAAACAACTCAAAGCCTGTTAAAGCGACTTTGAAATTTTTCTTCCGATACTGGCGATATACTTTTTCAAAGGCAGCTTTTTCTTCAGGTGTAACAGAACCAGATGTGTTTATGCTGTTTGTGAAAAAGGTTTTGAGTTCCTCCAGGGCCAGGATCTGATCCCCAAGCCGTTTGACCAGCTTTTGAATACGTATCCTGTTCTTACGTATGTCGTTCCTTGCCTTTTCGCTCTCATTTGTGATCAGGGATGCGTCCTTTTTTAAGGCATCCAATTCTGTTATGAAGAATCGTTGTGATTTCCGAAAATTGTCAATCTCGTTCTTCACTTTTTTCAACAAACGTGATGTTTCGGATCGCAAATCAGACAAGGATTGATGTTTTTGTTTTTCCAGTGCAACAATTCTCCGTTCCAAAATATCAATCTTGTCAGTCTGACGGCTTGTCAGTTGTGACGGTGCGCATGAAAACAAGATTGATCCCAGGAACAATATAATTATAATTGATTGAATGCTTTTCATCTGCGGTTTATTTCTTAAGTGTTGTTGTCTTAATGTGATCCTTCGGCCATTTAAAATCCGGCAACCAGGTTGGGTTGAACTCGCTGATACCAGGGCCTGACTTTGTAAGGCGTCTTTTAAAGGTACCATCAGCCCTGATCAGAAAAAGTTTCTGATCAAACCCCACCTTGGAGACAAACAGAATTTGTCGTCCATTAGGAGACCAGATAGGTTGCTCTGAAGATTGCTTTCCGTGAGTAAGTTGCTGAACATACTGCCCATCTTTGTCCATCAAGAATAGATGGAAAACTTTGTCTTTAATACCGGAAAACACGATATTAGCGCCGTCATTACTCCAACAGGGTTCAACATTGTATGTCCCCTCAAAAGTCATTCTGAAAGTCTCTTTATAGAGTAGATCTCTTTGATAGATTTGAACATTGCCTGATCTGTTGGAAACGAACAACAAGCTGCTGTTGTCCGGCGACCATCTTGGATTGGATTCGGAAGAGGTTCGAGTCGTCATTTTTTCAAGGATTTGACCTCTCAGATCGATTCTGAAAAGGTCAGCGTTCCCACGTTTAACCAGCGTAATAATCAGCTCCTTGCCATTTTTCCCCCAGGTGCCGCCACTAAGCTTACCCATTTCGCTGAACAGAGTTCGCACCTTACCGGAAGTAATATCAAGGTTTTTCAACTGGCTTCCACGACTCCCGAGAGATGTGAAGAGAATGGAGCGACCATCAGGATTCCATCGTGGTAGAATATTCAGCTCTCCATCATAAAGAAGCAGTTTCGTCTGGCTGCCAAAGGTATCGGTCATAACCAGCTCATATCTTCTGATACCTCCCTTTTGGTTGATAGAGGTTGTATCCTTGCGAACATATGCGATGGCACTTCTGAAAATACTCTTTTCACCTGTCAATTGATAAATAATTGCTTCAACGATTTCAAGAAGAGCTGATTCAAACGGAACGTCTTGACTCAGATTCACAAATTCATCAAACAGTTGCATGCCTTCCTGGGAAAAAATCCAGGCACGGATCTCTTTTTTCGGCTTATACCTGATTTTCAGCCGGAGGTCAGACTCTTCCATGCTTTCACGAATATCAAACATACCGGACCACATTAGATTCCGAGTCAACATGGATATCATCTGCTTCATCTGCCGGGGAGCAGTGCTGGCTTGATCCTCTATTTCAATGGTTAACTGCAGCCTTCCATAGTTCAAACCAATGATGTCAATAATATCCTTGTCCTCAAATAAATCATCAGCCTGCGCGATGCTCTGGACTGCGATAATAATGAAAGTAAGGGTCAGAAACAGTCGTATCAGTTTTTTACATCGGGCGCGATACAGGCTGTTAATAGCCTGATAGTGGATTGAAAAGATGTTCATATTAGTTTGCCACTCGGTCAGGGGTAAAACGAAAAACAGCACGATAACTGGCCTGACTCTCACTGAAAGACTTTGGGAATTCCGGAAAAGGGGTTGAAACACGTATTGCCTTTTCAGCTGCCGCATCAAGAACTGCAAACCCGGAACCTTTTATCAAGGCTATGGAAACCAGATTGCCCTGACGATCAATGTGAGCCTCGATTAGAATTTTAAATTGTTTCACAGATGTTTGTGGGACGATCCAATTTGCCGTGACAAGCTTCGCCAAAGAGTTACGATAAACCAGCAGTTCCGATTTTTTCTGCCAGATGAAAGATCCTTTGCCCTTTGACTTTGTTTCGCCTGTCGGGGCTGCCTCATCATAAAAAGGAGCTGGCGTTTTTGGGGCTATCGTCTGTTTGTTCCGATCGTTTTTTCCGGGAACAGGAGACCCTGAAAGATCCTGATCTAAAATATTGCTATGTGGCTGATTATCGGGAGGTCTAGCCACAGGTGTCGGGGGTGCAGCTGATTTCTTGGTTCGTCTGTTTGCCCTCAGATATCCTGATTGATCAGCAGTTTGAAGCGGTCTGCTCCCAGGGGTTGTTATATACTTTTTCAAGCTTGGGGCTTTAAACAGCTTCGGTTCAGGAATGGTGAGCTTTTTTCTTTTTATCAGCTGACGGGTTTTTGTGAGCGGAACACCATTTACCGTTTTTCTGGGTGAGGTGACCCTTTCAGAAGAACGGTTGGTAGATTTCTGGTCAGGAGGTGTTTCAAAATGGACCGAGGCTTGAAAAGAATGGCGCGCAGATGTTGGAGCATATGAAATGGCAATAAAAGCCATCAGAACTCCAATATGAAGCGCCAGGGAGATCAGATAGGGAATATTTGAAAAAGATATCAGCTTCATGTCAGGCTAAGTGAATCTTTGAACAGTCAGGATTTTTTCTCTTCTACCAGCAAGCCCAGTTTATAGATCCCATTATTCTTCAGGATGACCATCAGTGCTGCGATATCACCATAGGTTGCTCGTTTATCCCCCCTTACAAAAACTGTTTTGTTCGGGTTATGTTCTCTCCAGTCAATCAGTTTCCGTAACAACTTTCTTGTTGGATACCGGCGACCCTCGATATAATATCGACCATTGCGGTTAACGGAAATGACCAGTTTTCTGGCATCTGTTACCGCAGATGAACGAAGATTTTCCTCTGGCAATTGTACATCAATGGCCTTTTTGAACAACGGTGCTGTGATCATGAATACAACCAGCAGGACAAGTAACACATCAACAAAGGGGGTTACGTTGATTTCACTGATGGGTTCATAATAATCGACATTCTTTCTATTCATCGGTTGAATATCAGTTCTTTTTAGGTCCTAGTTTCAGATCCGGAAACAGGCTTTCAGAATCCTGGGAATTTTCTTCAATGGCGTAGTCAAACAGGGTCAGCAAATCCAGGCCGAAGCCATTCATATCATTACTGAGTGCTCGAGCCTTTTCCCGAAATATATTGTATCCGATCAGTGCTGGAATGGCAGTAAACAGCCCAACTGCGGTAGCGACCAGAGCGGCTGAGATACCGGGAGCCACGACAGCGATACTGGAAGCCCCCTGGGCTGCAATACTGTAAAACGCGTCAATAATACCAGTGACGGTCCCAAGAAGACCGATAAAAGGAGCTGAACTGCTGATAGTAGCGAGCATGCCGAGCTCTTTTTCCATTTGTGCTTTTTCGGAAATGATCTCTTTGTCGATGCGCCGCTCAATCTTCTGTGTGAAAAGTTGTCTATCCAGATTGTCCTGGTCCGCTTTCCATAGGTCCAGTTGATCCTTATAGGATGCGTAAGCGGCGTGAAACAATCGAGTGGTATATGAATTAAGGTATTGTTCCGAACGCAGGATGACATCGGCCAAGCCGTTAGTTAACTCAACCGACTTCAGAAATCCTTTTGCATTTTTGAACATACGCGAGAGAAACAGCCATTTTCGGATGATGACCGCCCAGGAGATAATTGACATCACTAATAGAACTAGTAACACCACTATTGACAACCACCCGCCCTGATAGATGATGGAAAATAGTGACCCATGTGTATTAAGCTGCGCAACTGTTGTGTTAGCGTCCAAAATTTTTGTCTCCTGATCAATTGTCAGAAATACCTATCTGGTAGGGGTATTTCTGATCCAAATTGTTATTCATCTGTCAGGTGGTAAATTTTTACCCGCAAAGGGCTATTAAATATATTTCACTGAAATGATCTCAACCTCTATAGTGCCTCGGGGAACCTTTATTACGATGTCATCTCCCTCTTCCTTTCCGAGCAGGGCCCGGGCAATGGGTGACTGGATCGAAATTTCCCCTTCATCAATATTGGATTCTTCTTCCCCTACAATTCTCCAGGTTGTGGTATCTCCACTGTCCATATCTTTGTATGAAACCGTCGCACCAAAGCGAACCTGGTCCGAAGATACTCTTGAAATATCAACTATTTCGGAATTAGCCAGCAGATAATTCAGCTGTTGAATTCTGGTTTCTATGAAGCTTTGCCTCTCCTTGGCTGCGTGGTATTCCGCATTTTCCTTTAAGTCACCATGAGCTCTGGCCTCTTCGATATCACTGATAATTATTGGCCGGTCCTTTTTAATCAGGTTCCGTAACTCATCCTGGAGTTTTGTATACCCTTTTTTGGTTATTGGTTTTCGATCCATTTTCTATTGTTTTGCATGTTGATGATCTTGGATAATTAGCACTTTATTAATTGCTTTCTATTTTTTAACCGATTTAGGTAAGAAAAGAAACCCAAACCATTTGAAAGCACATGAGAATATCAAGAACGACAAGAAAAAAGCGGTAAGCAGCAAAGGAAAGTAAGATTGTGGTTTGATCAGATCATGAACAGGTCATTGATATCATCCATGTTAAGCATTTGATCCAGTGCGTCGGATACGCCTACGATGTTGTCGGCAAGTGCCTGTTTTTTCTTCTGTAACTCGACAATTTTCTCTTCAATACTATGACGAGTAATTAATTTGTAAACAAGTACTCTGTTTTTTTGACCAATCCGATAGGCCCTGTCTGTAGCCTGTGCTTCTACCGCGGGATTCCACCAAGGGTCGTAATGGATGACATAGTCCGCCGCTGTCAGGTTAATGCCTGTCCCGCCAGCCTTCAAACTGATCAGGAAAAGTGGGTAGGTATCGCTTTGCTGGAATTTTGCCACAAGTGCATCTCTGTTTTTACTGCTACCATCCAATTGAAGGAACGGAATATTTTGTTCTTCAAGATTGTGGTGCATCAGGTTTAGCATCTTTACGAACTGACTGAAAACCAGGACTCTGTGGCCCTCCCCGATGATATTCGTAATGGTTTCAATGAACAACGTAAACTTTGCGCTTTCAGGGGGGTCGTTACCGGCAAGCGGGCTTAACCGGGGATCGCAACATACCTGCCGTAGTTTTAAAAGTGCATCAAATATCGCAATTTTTGCTCCCTTGATACCACCGGCAGAGATCTTCTCCTTCACCTGTTGCCTGACAATCTCCAGAATTGAGTTATACAGCTGTTTCTGCTTTTCATTCATCTCACAGAACAGTGTCTGCTCTGTTTTTGGTGGCAGTTCTTTCGCAACATCCTGTTTGAGCCTTCTCAAGATGAAAGGCCGGGTCTGTCGTCTTAATAATCGGTGGTCGGGCCTTTTTCGCTTAACTCCCTTTCTAGCTCTGGGTTTGATGTAATCGCGCTCAAACTCCTTCATGCTTCCAAAAAATCCCGGCATCAGAAAGTTGAACTGTGACCAGAGTTCCATGATGGAGTTTTCTATAGGGGTCCCGGTCAGGGTCAATCGCCGTTTACCGTTCAACTTCATTACAGCCTGCGCCGTTTTCGAACGTGCATTCTTGATATTTTGTGCTTCATCGAGAATGATGACCTGGAATTCAATGGATCTCAACCACTCCAGATCCCGTTGCAACAATCCGTAGGTGGTAATGATCAGATCCGATTTGATGGCTTCATCGTAATGTTCCTTTCTTTTTTGTCCATGAAGTAAGACAGCCTTAAAATGTGGAACAAACTTGTCAACCTCCGCCATCCAGTTTGTCACCACTGAGGTGGGTGCGATGACGATATTGGGCTTTTTCTGTTTTCTCTTTTTAAGAATCGCTAAAAATACAAGTGTTTGCAGTGTTTTGCCCAGGCCCATATCATCCGCTAAAATTCCACCGAAGCCGAATTCATTTAGAAAACAGAGCCAGTTGACGCCGTCTTTCTGGTAATCTCTCAGTACCCCGTGAATCTCTTTTGGAATTCGCTGGTTTCTGATTCCTTTGAAGGAGTTAACTTTTTTAAGAATCTTCTTCCATTCGTCGTCGCTTTCCTTTGCAGAGGCAATATTTTCGAGCTCACTTAATAACCCGATCTGGAATCTGTCAATCTTAAGGGAATTTTCATTCTCCTCCTTTTCAGCCTCTGCCAGAATCTCTTCGACGCTTTTTACAGATATATCGTCTTTACTCTGGGAGGTATGAATCAGGCGGTTCAGGATTGGAGCATATCGGGAAATCCACTCTGAATCGATAACAGCTACGCCTTCACCCGACGAAAGCTCGATGGCTTTCTCGTCGTTTTTCCACATGGAAACCAATTTTTTAAGATCAAACAGTTCTCCATCTATCGTCATGGAGACATCCACATCGAACCAGTCAATGCCAGATTGTATGTTGGTGGCGATGGCTGGGTCATGGTTT
>JAOZRE010000480.1 GCA_029940215.1 bacterium
TTGTCAAAGGTCAGTACAATGTTTTCTCTTCCGGGGAGGGGCCTGGAGCTCTTCGGCAGAGACTCGTAAGTAATGTCCCCCATGATGCAGGGGCAACCCATGGTCAGTTTTTTGAAGTGTTGAAAATCCTCGCTCAATCGCCAGGGAATATCATTGTTGGATTTGTTCCCAATCACACCATTTTGTGCAACAGCAACGATGACTGCAATTTTTGTCATTTCAGGTCCTCAGACGGCGATTTCAAATTTAATGCGGGGATGGGGATCATAATTTTCGATGACAGAGTCCTCATAGCACCACTCGAACAGCGATGTGAACTTGTCTGTACGAATTATAGGCAATGATCGGGGGCTGCGGGTTAGCTGCTCTTTCATGCCGTCAAAATGGTTGACGTAGATATGGGTGTCGGCCAGAAAACCAACCAGACGGCCCTCTTCCAGCCCGGCCTCTTTTGCGATCAGATGCAGCAGCAGTGCGTAGCTGGCGATGTTGAACGGCAGTCCCAGAGCCACGTCCACAGAACGCTGGTTCCAGAGCAGGTTCAGTTTTCCGCCGATCACAGTGACCTGAAAACAGTAGTGACAGGGAGGTAGTGCCATACGGTGAAAATCCACCGGGTTCCAAGCGGACACGATCATACGGCGATCGTCCGGATCGGATTTAAGTTTGTTGATGACGTTCTGCAACTGGTCGATACCGGCGCCCTTCGGAGGCTGATCATAAGCGGTATAATCGGCACCAAAATTCCGCCACTGCCAACCATAGATGGGTCCCAGTTCGCGCTCTGCTGCCATCAACTGCAGGGTTTCATCGTCATGACCATAGGCCACTTTATCAGGGCTGCACCAATCATCCCAGATGTGATTGTTTCGTTCCCGCATCCACTCCTTGTCGGTGATGCCCTTGATAAAAAACTCAAGCTCCGATGCCACCAGGCGCAGGACTACTTTCTTCGTGGTCAGCAGAGGAAACCCGTCTGCCATATCGTGTTCGAACATGGCGCCGGGAACAGTAGCCGCATCAACACCCGTGCGGTTGTGCTTGATTTCGCCGTGATCCATGATCCGGCTAACAATATCGAGATAGGCTTGCATGATTGATTAGGTAATAAGGAAGTGCTTCATTAAAATCCAAGGCTTTCGTTAATCAGAACCACAGAGAGGTCGGTCATCATCGGCCTGCGGTGCAGGATGGTGGTGATGCGGCAGAGTCGCATGGGGTCGTTGCAGTCGGAGCAGATACCTGTTATTCCACAGGGCGTCTCAATCCCCAGGCTCTTGGCGCGCATGGGAGCGGCTACTTCGTAGATGCGGTCGAGTGCGGCGTCCAGGTTTTTAACGACCTTGTTCATGCCTGCCACGATAATCACCTTTTTCGGTCCAAATGACATGGCGTTGGTTCGATTTCCTACGCCGTCGACGTTGACAATCTCCCCTGTGAGCGAAATGGCATTGGCGCTGCACATAAAACAATCCGCCAGCATTTGCTGCTTCCGGCAATCCAGATTTCCCTCCGGGCTTAGTTCCGGGTCCCAGTGGTCATAGATTGTTTTTCCCTGCTGCTTGAGTTTCTCCGGCAGGTTCAGTTTGCGGGTGGTGTCGGATCCCGCAAAGCCAAACGAGTTGAAGTCGCTGACCAACCCCATGATCAACACCGCAGCTGCATCACAATTGTCAGAAAAATGTGCGTCAAAACCATGTTTTATCAGATTTTTCAAACATTTTTCACCCTTTTTTTCCCATAACCATTTTTGATATCCCATATCTGTTGCCCAGGTTTTAATGTCCAGTTTATTCATCACACCGCCAGCTCTTCAAATGTCAGTCCTGTTTCATCAATTCAGAAGAATAATTCTAGTAAAGCTGGCGGAAAAGATCAATCAGTGTTTCCCGGTGAGAGAAACCAGGCAGAAGATATTTATCGTGTTATTGGCTATCAATAGTGACTTCTGATGCCAGACCGCTTGACAAAAATCGGGTATATGGTTTACTGTTTCTACATAAAGAAACGACTTTGGAAGGAGAGGTCGTTACAACTTGAAGAAAACGATGACAAAAGGGAAAAATGAAAGATCTGGATGAAGTAGTCCGGGTATTTACAGAAATAACGGATCCGGTAGAGATGAAGGCGATTTTTGAGGAGCTATTTACAGATGCTGAGCGGCGGGACCTTGCTTCCCGTTGGGGGTTGATGCGGGATCTGAAAGAGGGTATATCCCAACGGAATATTGCCAAAAAACGAAAAATCAGCCTTTGTAAAATTACCAGAGGCTCCAAAATCCTGAAAAACCCGGAATCCATATCCGGTCGGCTGATTGATAGCTTTTCCAGCTAGCACTGTGCCAGCTGTTTGATCAGCTCTGTTAGGGATTGGCTCATCCCCAGCGCTGTGATGTCACTTCGGTTGAGCCAACCTTCCGCCATGTCGCTGACGATTAAAGCATCAGCTCGAGGTCTTCAAGCGGGTATGCCAGGCAGGGATGGATGTAGCCGTATTTACTGTCTGACTTTCTCATCTTAACTCCCTGGGGTTGAAAAACCAGGCCGGAGACAAGGCGTGTGCGACAGAGGCTGCATTCACCGGATCGACATTGGGCTGGTAGCACCTGACCCGCTCGCTCCAAGGAGTTCATCAATGGCTCGTTTGCCCTTGCCTCAATGGGGTTGCCGTTATTGAATATCACCTTGAACGTATCTGTCTTGTTCACACCTTCAGGCCATCCAGGCTCTGCTGTGATGTCCGTCGGTGGGCCAAAAACCTCCTGCCGAATTCGTCGACCGGGAATCTTGAGGTTTTCCAGCTCTCCCAATACAAACTGGTACATGGCTTCCGGGCCGCAGACGTAGAACATTTTACCCCCGGCCTCTCCCACGAGGCTGCGGATGACGTCTGCGGTTATAAAGCCACTGGGACCGTCATATCCGGCTGTGGGCTCGGAAATCACCAGGCTCAGGGTGAGGTTGGGAAAATCAAGTGCCCGTTGCTTCAGCTCTGCACCGAAAATAACATCTTCCTCCGTCCGGCATCCGTAAATCAGGTGGATACGACGATCCAGGTCACGGTCGGTGACCTCCCGGATCATGCTCATGAAGGGGGTGATGCCGCTTCCACCAGCCAGGAATACCAGGTCATCCCCATGAAACAGCGGATTGTGATGAAACTGACCTGCCGGAGAGGTGCTCTCCAGGTCTGCTCCGGTTTCAATGCTGTCGATAAGATGGGAGGAGACAAAGCCTTCCTCGACCTGGCGGACGGTTAGATCGTAATACCCTGATTGGCTCGGCGCAGAGGCGATACTATAGGGGCGGCTACTACGGACCCCGTTTATCTCA
>JAOZRE010000116.1 GCA_029940215.1 bacterium
ATATGGCCACCACCCCTCTGGTCCTCTCGGTTTCGGCAATCGGATGGCGCAGCACCTTTATGCTTCTGGCCGTTTTGAACCTGGCCATTGCCCTGCTGTTCTATTTCATCGTCCGAGACGCGCCACCTGAGATGGAGAGCGGAGACCTGTCGGCAAAGGTGTCAACAGGCCTGAAAGAAACATTGGCCAGTATTAAAGACCTGTTTTCCCAATTTGACTACTGGATCATCTCATTTGGATCGTTCTGCCGATACGGAATCTTTGCCGCAGTTCAAGCCCTCTGGGCAGGCCCTTACCTGATGACGGTTCTTGAAATCTCACCGGTGGCTGCGGGCAATATGCTGTTGTTGATGAATATCGGGCTGGTTGTGGGCAGCCCCTTTTGTGGATACCTCTCCGATGCGGTGCTTCGATCCCGCAAGCTGCCTGTAAATGCGGGGCTGCTCGGCATGCTGGTAATTCTGGTCATACTGGCCAACCTGAAACCAGGCACCCCTCTGTTCCTGATCGCTCTGCTCTTTTTT
Source organism: bacterium (assembly GCA_029940215.1). Classification (GTDB taxonomy): domain Bacteria; phylum SAR324; class SAR324; order XYD2-FULL-50-16; family XYD2-FULL-50-16; genus JAHJRI01. Next base: position 525 of record JAOZRE010000116.1, read on the forward strand.
GGTTTCGGGTTTTCGTCTAGTGCGGGTCAGATCATGCTGGCACACATCAAGGAGCGTATGCCACTTGAACGAGCGGGGACTGCTTTGACAGGGGTGAACTTCTTTACCATGATTGGAGTGGCTTTTTTTCTACAAATGCTGGGCAGCGTAATGGCAGCTATCCATCCCCAGGCATCTCTGGGAGCGGCCGCTTTCAAGGACGCCTTTTATCTTTGTGCCGGATTTCTGGCTGTTACCAGCGTTCTCTATGCATTTACCATCGAAACCTTGAAAAAGCCTGCGGAGATATCGTAATCCATCTGCCGGGTTGCTACTCCTCTTCGACCTTCTTGAATTTTTCCTTTTCCTGGTTACAAAAGGGGCAGGTCCAGCTTTCAGGCAGGTCTTTAAATAAAGTTCCAGCGGGTACTCCGCCCTCCGGATATCCAATCACTTCGTCGTAGACCCAACCGCAGACAGAACACTGATATTTTTTCATGAAATGATAATCCTGAATAATCATATTGGTAAACTGTCATTCAAACTCTGAGATGAAATGACAACTGACATAACACAGGTGCGCTGCAGATAATCTCTTTCAGCTACACCAAGTTGGGTTCTTATCAGATCAAAGGCTGGTCAGTCAATGGATCAACCGGACCAGTTAGTTTAAATGTGGCTTGATGAAGAGGCTGGAATTGGTCTATATATATCAGACCAGTGAATAACATAAACCGGAACGATTGATCAGGGCTGTGCACAGTCAACCAGTGTTCCCATGTGCTAACGGTTCCAATAGCCGGAAAAAAATCGACACCATGATAAATGCCTTTATCACATTTGCAGAAAAGCAGACAACCCCGCAGTACCTGACAGCAGCGGACGGAACCAGCTACTGGCAGGAAAGGCTTTTGGTGATTGTCCTGTTTTATTCACTGATTTTCGGATTTTTTGTGCTGATACCGAGCATCTGGTTTGCCTTGCAGGCAAGCATGTGGCCGGTAGCAGTGGTTGACTGTCTGGTATATCTCATCGGATTTCTGATTTTCTACTTTCGTACACTACCCTATTTATTTCGAGCATTTAGCGTTGTATCGCTGTTCTATATTCTGGGAACCTTTCTTACGTTTTCTATCGGTCCCTTTGGGGCAGCACTCATCTGGCTGTTCATGGCACCGGTTATGGCAACACTGTTGATAAACATGCGCAGTGCCTTGCTGGCTCTGGGTGCCAATCTCCTTACCTTGGCGGCAATCGGTATTATTCTGTACCACAATCCGAGATATTGGTCTTATCCATTGACAAAGCTTCATCCACTTCATGAGTGGGTGGCTGCATCTTCAAACATTTTACTGCTGGACATTATCACCGTACTGTCAGTCTCTCTCGTTTTCAGAGGGTTGCAATCATCCCTGGAGCAGGAAAAAGAGATGTCAGATGTTCACAAACAGAATTTAAAACAACTGGCATCGGTTAACGAGCAGCTGACCATCGAGATATCGGACCGGCTGGAAACCCGGAGAGCACTGACTGAGAGTGAAGAAAAATACCGAATGCTGGTCACCCAGATACACGAAGGGGTGGTCATCGTGGACAGGGAATTACAGACAACCTTTGTCAACGCCAGCCTGATTCGTATAACCGGCTATACCAAAGACGAATTGATGGGAAAATCCGGGTTGTCGTTTGTTGAAAAGGAAAGCCGGAATCGGATCATACAAATTGCCCAATCTGATAACTCGCCCACCATCGGGTCCTTTGAACTTACCCTGATCAAAAAGGATGGCACACACATTCCAATACTGGCGTCTGGAACCTCTTTAATATCCAGCAATATGTTGGAAGGATATATTGTGATTCTGACCGATATTTCAGAACTCAAGGCGGTTGAAGAGAGTCTCAAGGAGCACCAGGAAAATCTGGAAGAGACGATCGAGATGCGGACACAGGAGCTGAGGGAGGCAAAAGTCCAGGCGGAGCAGGCCAACGAAGCCAAAAGCGAATTCCTGGCGAACATCTCCCATGAACTGCGAACACCGATGCACCATATTCTGAACTACTCCAGGTTTGGTGTCACCAAAACGGGGACAGTTTCCACTGAAAAACTGATCCACTATTTCAGCCAGATCCGCAAAACCGCTGAACGACTGATGTTTCTGCTCAATGATCTGCTGGATCTTTCCAAGATGGAAGCCGGCAAAATGGTGTATGAGATGATCTCAACAGACCTGGTCACTGTAATTAATGAGACCGTTTCTGATTTTGATACTCTTCTTTCCGACAAACAGATTACCATGGAAATCAAGGGTTCAGATGTCTCAGCTATTGCCGCCTGTGACCCTTATAAAATAGAACAGGTCCTGCGAAATCTGATCTCCAACGCTATCAGGTATACACCTGAAAAGGGGAACATTGTTGTTGAAATCAGGGAGGGCGAGCTTAACCGGGGTACCCCTGATATCCGGGGAATTGAAATCCTGATCAGCGACGACGGTATCGGTATTCCTGAATCGGAATTGGAACTGGTTTTCAATAAATTTTCCCAGGGTTCACTGACCAAGAATGGTGCCGGTGGAACCGGACTTGGGCTTTCAATCAGCCGACAGATCATCGCCGATCATCACGGTGAAATATGGGCTGAATCCATCCCTCATAAAGGGGCCACTATCCATCTAACCTTACCATTTGCCTGAGCCTGTCCCATGAAACAGCTTTTTATCAATATCAACCATTTTTTTGAAATACTACCGGATAGAGTCCGTCTGCATCGACTGAAAATCTGGATCGGATTTTTACTGCTGGTCGTCCTGATGGGCGCTGGTCTACCAGGGTTGACATTTGACATGTCCATGGAGTCCTGGTTCCGAAAAAGCGACCCGGTGGTAGTGGCTCTGAACCGTTTCCGGAACAGCTTCGGTGGAGACGATTCGGTTTATATCGTCTATCGAGCCAAAGACGGCGATGTATTTTCAGCAAAGTCATTGCGCGCTGTGAAACAGATTCAGGAAGACCTTCAGAACGCCACAGTCGGCATGAAAGATGGGGCCAACAACTCGCTGTCGCATATTCTCGAAGTTAATACCCTGATTAACGTCAGCTATATGGAAGTACAGGGGGACACCCTGACTTCCAGGGATTTTGTCGGTGACACACTCCCGCAAAACCAGGCCGCTCGGGAAAAGCTCAGGCAGGAGGCGCTGCAGCACAAGGATTATCCGCTGTTTTACCTCTCAAAGGATTCACAATACGGGGCTATTTTCATTCGGACTGATTTCGGCGCCATCCCCGTAGAAGAACCGGGCATTTCAACAGAAGATGACGGGTTCAGCGAAGAAGATGACGACGGGTTCAGCGAAGAAGAAACAGAAACCACTGATACCGACGGGCCGGTATCAAAGCAGAAAATTCCACAGTTCAAAAATACCGAAATGGCTGAGTATTCCGCTTTCACCCAACAGCTTTTGGATCGGGTGATGGCATCGGAACATGCCGACGACCTTGAGATCTTTCCAGTGGGTAACCCCATTATCATGAAGCTGTTCAACGATATCCTGAACATTGAGATGTCCTACATCTTCATGGCAACCCTGCTGCTGATTATGCTGATTCTGCTGGCCCTGTTCCGATCTTTGAGTGCGGTGGTCTGGCCAATCACTTTGGTAATACTGACTTCTGTATTAACGCTCGGGCTTCTGGGCTGGACAGGTATCACCATGAGCATGATGTTCAGTCTGTTGACCATGCTGATTCTGGTGGTCGGTGTGGCCGATGCCGTTCACATTCTGTCTGGATACCTTTATTTTCGCAACCATGGACATGACCATCAGGAATCGATGCGGGCGGTGTACCGAAAATCCGGATTCGCCTGTCTGCTGACCAGCATTACCACCTCTCTGGGCCTGCTGGCAATGATCATCGTTCCTATACCCCCCATCGCCATCTTCGGTGCCGCCGCCGCTCTGGGTGTTATGATCGCTTTCGCTATGACAGTCTTTATATTACCGTTGATGCTGGATATCTGGCATCCGATTTCCAGCAAGCAGGCTGTCCGACTGGGAACACCCTCTCAAAAGGCATCCTGGATTCAGCGTTATCTCGATTGGATTACACCACTGTCCAGCCGGTATCCCTATCACATCGTCCTGGTGTTTCTGATCATCGCCGGGATTGCTACTGTCGGATTTGTGCAGCTCAAAGTAGATTCCAACATGGTGGAGACCATCCGCAAGGGAAACCCCTACCGGACAGCTGTGCAGCTGGTGGACAAGGTCATGGGTGGCACTCAGAGCATGGAGGTATACCTGAAGTTTGGCAAAATGGACACCCTCAAGGACCCTCGCGTATTAAACGCAATGGAAGCCCTGCAGAATTACATGAAAACGGAGCAGGAGCATTTCGTTGTCAAGTCTGAGTCCCTGGTGAATGTGGTCAAGGACGCCTACCAGGTATTGAATGAAAACCGCAGCGAAATGTACATTATACCTCAGGATCCAGCCATGCTGGAACAGACCCTGTTTCTGTTCGACTCGGCAAACCCCGAGGATCGTCAACTGCTGGTAACTGATGACTATCGTGAAGGCCGCATTTCTGTCCGGCTTTACAACTACGGTTCCATTGCCTACCTGGATTTTTTAAAAGAGGTCCGACTAAAGATAGCGGAGCTGTTCGATCCGCTGCGCCGGGATTACCCGGATATGGAGGTTGAAATCACCGGTGGACTGGCGCTGATGATGCAGATGATCGACTATATCAGCTGGTCCCAGATCCAGAGTTTCGGGCTGGCGTTGGGGGTGATTTCCATCCTGCTGTTGTTTGTGTTCGGATCCCTGAGAATGGGCCTGGCCGCTCTCATTCCCAACCTGTTTCCGGTTCTGATGACCTTCGGCACTATGGGCCTGTTGGGGGTACCGCTGGACGGTGACACCCTGATCATTGCCCCCATTGTCATCGGGATCGCTGTGGATGATACCATCCATTTTCTCTCCCACTTCAGGGTAGACCTCAGCCAGACAGGCAATGTTACGGAAGCGATCAGACACAGCATCAAGGAAGTGGGACAAGCCATGACCTTTTCAACCATTATCCTGGTGTTTGGTTTTCTTACCCTGGTCTTCTCAACCCACATGGGAATGGCACGATTCGGATATCTGACAGGCGTGGCCTTTATCTCTGCTCTGCTGGCCGATCTATTGCTGCTGCCTTCGATCTGTTACCTGATATACCGGAAAGAGTTTCCTGACGTGGTGGAACAGCCGACATAGATCGCAGCAAACAGTCACCATCCTGAATCCTTTTCGTATCACAGCCTTAGCCGGCAGTTGCCCATTGGCAGCCGGCACTCCCCTTCATTTCCAGCAGAGCTACGATTGGCTCACATTGACGATATCCGGCAAATGTGCCATGTTTTTGAGTCAGCAGGCGTGGGTTAAGCGCCCGGAACCCCCCCAACCATTTCCAGTATACCCTTGTGAAAAAGCCAGTCATCAACCTCTCGGTCAGGGAACTCATCCAGACTGTTCTGAACAGTGGTGATGGTCGATTCGGATTTTCCAGTCCCGCAAGGGCGCTGGAAGGGATAGAAGTGCATAAGAAGGTCCAGGATTCAAGGGGAGAGGACTACAACAGTGAAGTCCCCATTCGGATCAAGGTGGATGGCGGAGACCTTGCTTTAGAGATCCAGGGGCGAATTGATGGGGTATTCAAACAAGGTGATCTCACGGTTATTGAAGAGATCAAATCCACACGACAATCGCTGGCCAAACTCGACCCAGCTCCAGACGGCCTTCATTTTAGCCAGGCACTGGTTTACGCCCATATCTTTGCGGAGCAAAATAAGCTGACCGAGGTGATGGTTCACCTCACCTACTACCATGTCAGCAGTGGCGAAACCCGCATCTTTGAGCGGCATTGTCCACAGGCAGAACTGTCGGCATTGTTTAAGCAGATGACGGACCAATTCCTGGAGCGGAGCCGGGAAATCTATCACTGGCAGGAAACCCGGGACGCCAGTATACGAGAATTGACCTTTCCATTTCCCGATTTCAGGCAGGGACAGGAGATACTGATTGATGAGGTCAAACAGGCGGTTGAAAGTCAATATAATCTCTTTGTTCAGGCGCCAACAGGACTGGGAAAGACACTGGCAACCCTCTACCCGGCTATCAGATCCATGGAACTCGGTACCGGCAGCCAGGTTTTTTACCTCACCGCCCGCACCACTACAAGAGAGGCTGCGGAGACAGCACTGTTGCAGCTGGAACAAAAGGGGTTGCGGTTTAAATCCATTACACTGACGGCCAAGGAGAAGGTCTGCTTCAAAACCGAAACCTATTGCGAACCGGAATACTGTGAATACATTGCCGGCTATTTTGACCGGCTGAATGATGCGGCCCGGGATATTTTTACAAACGATCGTTTCAACCGCGACCTGATCGTTTCGTACGCTGAAAAGCACCGCATCTGCCCATTTGAGTTTTCCCTGGACCTCTCCCTGCTCTGCGACTGCATTATTTGCGACTACAACTACCTTTTTGATCCCCGGGTGTACCTGACACGTTTCTTTAATGGCAAAGGAAGGGACTATGTCTTCCTGGTTGATGAGGCCCATAATCTTGTAGAACGCTCCCGCAGCATGTTCTCTGCGTTACTGGAGAAAAAGGAGTTTCTGGACCTCTCACGGATGGTTGACCGAAAAAAAGACAAAGATCTTTTTGGTGCCCTGAAGGCGTTGAACGACTACCTCCTGGAAGCAAGGAAGGAACGGAGACTGGAAACGGTTAAATTTATTTCGGAACCGGAAGTTCCCCAGCGGTTCATCGACCTGGTCGAAGATTTTCTGGCACCCAGCGAATCCATTCTCTCCGGCAAGCATGATCTGCCATACCGGGAAAAACTAATGGAGTCCTATTACCGCGCCGCATTCTTCATTAAGATCTTCAAAATGGCCGGACAATCGGATGCCTTTGTCTGCGCTTTTGAGCAGAAGGGCAGCAACGTGGGCATCAAGCTGATCTGTCTGGATCCTTCAAAAATGATTGCCAAGGCTACAAAGAAAAGTCGGTCCACCATCTTTTTTTCCGCCACCTTAATGCCTGAGGATTATTTCTTTGGCCTTTTCGGCGGTATCGAGGGCACTGATCAGTCATTTCAGCTGGATTCTCCTTTTCCCCCGGAGAATCTCTCCGTCTCTCTCATCGACAGCATATCCACCAAGTACCGGGATCGTCATCTATCCTATGAAGACATAGCGGACTATTTGTCTGTATTCGTCAGCCAGAAAAGGGGAAACTACCTGATCTATTTTCCCTCTTTTGCCTATCTGAACGAGGTCTATCAGAGGTTTGCCGAGAGGGCTGCCGATTTGGATCTGTTCAGGCAGGAACGGTTCATGACCGAACCGGAAAGGGACCGATTTTTGCAGAAATATGCAGCTGACAGCAACAAAAGCCTGGTCAGCTTTGTGGTTAGTGGCGGCATCTTTGGAGAGAGCATTAACCTGCCCGGAGAGCAGTTGATCGGGGTGGCTGTCATCGGGGTGGGTCTTCCCCAGATCAATAAGGAGCGGGATTTGATCCGCAGCTATTTCGAGTCCCGGTCGGGTGGCGGATTTCACCACGCATACACCTATCCCGGCATGAACCGAGTCTTACAGGCCGCCGGACGGCTCATCCGCACCGTAACGGACCGGGGCGCTCTGTTATTGATTGACGATCGCTTCGGCTCCAAGCTCTATCGACGACTCTACCCATCCGGCTGGCCCGAGATTCAATCCATCCATGACGGTCGCCACCTGGCAGAGACCCTGCAGACATTCTGGCAGGAACAGGACTGATCCTGTTTTCAGAACACGCCGGTTTAGCCCACGCTTTTCAATTTCCATTTCACCTTGTTAAAAATTTAGGCAAAAACCTGTCACCCGCTCTGATTGCTTGTCATCTCGGTTTTCTGTGGTGGGATTCAACAGCCTGTTGCAATAAGGGGGCGAGCCTCCAGACAACGTTCGACCTCATGCCATTCTGTGAAAAATGTTATTGCTCTTCCTGCAGTTGAGTAATCGAGGTTTTTCGGGAGTGCTTTCCAGTCATAGGCGCGTAAAACGCCTTAATCTGCTCAATATCTTCGGTCAGGTTTCCAGTCGGAAGAATGGCCGGTCCGACACCGGTTATTTTACGCCCAAAATCCAGGAATGACAAAACAATCGGCACACCGGCCTGATGAGCTATATAGTAGAAACCGGTTTTCCAATAGGATACGTTGCTGCGAGATCCTTCCGGCGGAACAGCCAGCACCATATCTGAGGCATCCTTCAACACCTGGGCTGATTGTTCAACCATTCCAAGGGGTGTCCTGCGGTCAATCGACACACCACCCACAAAACGGGTTAAAATCCCAAAGGGCGGCTTAAAAAGGGTGTGTTTCCCCATCCAGTAAAGATTTACCCTGAAAACGAAAGCCACCATCATCATATAGAATGCATCCCAGTTGGATGTGTGTGGCGCTGCTATCATAACAAACTTACGCGTTTGAGGAAGCTCTCCCTGCACCTGCCAACCCAGAATTTTCAGTAGCACCAGGCTGAGCAGCCTCAACGGACTTCTTATCAGGGATATATTAAATATGGTCCTCGCCATCGACTATTTCCAAATATATAGGCAGTGCATGATTCGGTTACGGAAATCCGGCGTATCAATTAAATCCCTTCTGGCAGAGTGAACCAGCAACAGGATGTTGACAGTCAGTATTATCAGGGGATGAAACAGGGGCCAGAGTCGAAAACCAACGATCCGGCAATGAGGGCGTTTAAACCATCGAACAGAATGGGCTGATCATCTGTCTGTATTATATCGGAAACAGATCAAACGCTCAACCAGCAAACGAAACCACTTTGTAATTCTTTTGTCAGAATGGCATCTGGATCATTTGATTAAATCCTTTATCACTTTTGAAAATTTAACCATCTCATATGGTTTTTGCATGAATCGGATCTCCCCCATGTTGAGGATAGATTGTATCCGCTCATCCTGTTTAAAGCCGGATACCAGCAGGACCTTCACATTCGGATTAATCTCTTTCAGTCTGGCGTAGGCCGCTTTTCCCGACATTTTAGGCATGACCATATCCAACAGGACCAGATCAATCTTCTGCTGCTGCTTTTCATATATCTCCACACCCTGTAACCCGTTTTCAGCAATAATCGTCTGGTATCCGCACTCTTTCAGAATCTCCTCTGCTGCTGATCTGGAAACCTCCTCATCATCCACAATCAGGACAACCCCTTCTCCCATCAGGAGGTCGTCATTCGTTCCGGATGCATCAACAGCCTCCACATCCCGGATCAACTCGGGCAGATAGATATTGAATGTGGTCCCGACAGCCGGTTTCGATTCCACGTTGATGAATCCATCATGCTGTGTGATTATATTGTAAACCATCGATAGTCCCAGACCGGAACCGTGCCCTTTCTGCTTAGTTGTGAAAAAGGGCGTAAAGATTTGTGTCAGCATGATCTCATCCATACCGACACCGCAGTCTGAAACAGATACCTGCCAGTAGTCACCCTGCCCTGCAGCTGGATACTGCCTTCTGAAGCTGGTATCCGAAGGGACCTTGTCAACCACCACCGACAACTTCCCTCCCCAGCTCTCATTTTCTTCTCGCATGATTGTCATCGCATGGGCAGCATTGATCGCCAGATTGAGAAGGACCTGCTCAATCTGTGTAGGGTCGGCACTCGTACGCGCGGGACTTTGAAACAACTTCGGCCTGATTTCAACTGACTTGTCAAAGGTATTCTGAGCGATCTTAATAACATGTTTGATGGAGAGATTAAGATCAACCGGGGCCAGGGAGAGTTCCTGTTTATAGGAAACCGCCATCAACTGGCTGACCATATCCGCGATTCGAAAACCGCTGTATTGTATTCGGGTCAGCTGTTTATCAAGCATCTCGCTGGTCAGGGGTTTATCCTGCTTTAATTTGTTGAGCAGCATCGCGACCGGCGCAAAGATGCCGTTCAGGACATTGTTCAGGTCATGAGCCAGTCCTCCTGCCAGGGTCCCGACAGCTTCGATTTTCTGAGTCTGGATCAGTTGGTCTTCCAGCACCTTCTTCTCCTTTTCCATCTCTTTCCGTTTGGAGATATCGATGAAGCTTTCCAGCAGGTGCAACCGTCCGTTTAATTGTATAGATGTCACCGATTTGATGACCGGGATCTCAGTTCCCCCCGCTGTCCGTAGTTGGGTTTCCTGACTATCAACCTTTTCATGACGTTCGATAAAAGGGCATGATATTCCCGCTCCGCAACAGTTAAAATCCTGGCATTTCGACCCAATCAACTGCTCTTTCTGAAGTCCGATTAGTTTGCTTGCTTCCGGATTGGAATCCACCACCGTCTGGATTTCCGGATCAATGACCATTATGCCGATGCGAAGTGAATTAAGAATGACTCGCAGGCGCTCTTCGCTCTCCCTGACCGCTTCAGAAGATTGAACCGCTCTCAGTGTTTCGCTGCCATGGGAGGCCAGGATGGAACCAATTTCCTTGTCCTGCTCCACAAATGGCGGCTGTAATTTACTGTGGAGGCTCAAAATTCCAATGATCCGCCCCTGTTCATCCGGCAATGGAAAAACCAGTGCGGAATTATCTGTATAGCCTTTCCAACCGCTGGAGGTAACAATGCGCTCCTGCTGAATGTTCTGAATGAGGAGGGGTTTTTCTGTCTCGATTACTCGCCTGAAAACAGAGGTTTCAGACAGGGGAAAGGGGATAAATTCAGGGATATGGCTGTTGTCAAGCGCATTCAGCAAGCGAAGACCGCCCTCTTCAATCAGAAAGAGACTGCCTCCTGATGCCATCATATGCTCTGCAAACTCGTTTAGTAAGGTTGAACCAAATCCTTCCATGTCAGAACAAGTTACCAGCTCGCGGGTTGTTTTGACGACCTCCTGCAACCTGGTGTTGATATCACTGAGTCGTTCATTAGCCTGCGCAAGCTCATGGGTTCGATCCTGAACCAGAGCCTCCAGGTTTTGTTGATAATCCCTGTTTTCACGCAACAAGCGGGCTTTTTCGAGAGCCTGATCCACAGCATGGGTAACAATAGACATATCCTCGACCGGCTTAAGAATATAGTCCCAGGCCCCCAGCCTTAGCGCCTGTATCGAATCACTGATCTGACCGGTTCCTGAGATGACGATCAAAGGGGTGTCCGGCGAGATTTCCCTGGCCCGCTGAAGTACTTCAAACCCGTTGATTTCCGGCATACGCAGGTCTGTCAGGATAAGGTCCGGATGCGCCTCTTTCAAAATCTCAAGTCCGATCCGCCCGTCCTCTGCCGTCAGGACGTTGAAATCCCGATCCTCTAGAAAATCGGCATAGGTCTGCCGGATGACGATTTCATCATCAATAATGAGGATTGTTGCCATGTTACTTGCTTCCATTACCTGGTTCCACGAAAAAAGTTCTAAGTTCTGTTTGTCATCCAGCTTGTTGATTCAAGCCTGAAGAACACCTCACAAGCGAGGCAAACGGGCATGCCCTTGTTAATGTTGTTTTCCCCCCAGGGGCAATCGGATAATAAAGGTTGCCCCTGATCCGGGTTGCGACTCAACTGTCATTTCCCCACCATGATTTTCCACAATAATGAAATAGGAAACACTCAACCCCAGTCCTGTCCCTTCACCTACAGGCTTGGTTGTGAAAAATGGTTCGAAGATCCGACTGAGATAACGCTCGTCGATACCGGGGCCATTATCCTGAACCTCCAACCGTATCATTTTTCGTCTCCTTTCCAGGCTGGCACGAATGATAAATTGTGGTTGTTCAATTCCGGTGGCCTGCATGGCCTGGGCGCCATTTCGCAAAATATTCAGCAGAACCTGCTGGATCTTGGCAGCCTCACAGGGTACCGGCGGTAGATTGTCCTCATAGACCTTGACAATTTCGATAAGTCGAAAATCGTACTGTTTCTTCAGGTCATAATCGCTCACAGCCAGTTCAAGGGTTTTATCGATCA
>JAOZRE010000117.1 GCA_029940215.1 bacterium
GTTTTTCTCTTACAACATTGAAAAGGCCGCGCACCAAAGGAATGAGAAAGAAAAGACTCGAATATGTAATGGGATAACGCCAAAATATACTTGAAAATATTGGGCACCTTCAGTGTATAATTGAAACTGATTGGACACTACTTGAAAACTCAGCACTCTCACAATTATCAGAATAACAAAGAAATAAAATGAGAAGACATCAATTTTTCGCCCTAAGTTTACTTTTTTTGTTCTCACTCTCAATTCCATTTTTTTTGCTGGCATCCGGCATGCGGGGTCAACCTGATATGCTGTTCCCTTTACCTCTAAACGCTTATCAGGACAGTCAGTTCAACAGTACAGGAGGAATTCTTCTACACAGAATAGTGGTGGATCCAATGAATCTGGTTGTTTCGCTAATGTTTTTAGCAGCAATTGTGCATACATTTTGTGTCGGTTTCTTCCGCAGGCTGGCAGAAAAAACAGAGATTGCCCATCGAGAATTTCATCATCTGGGCAAACAGGATATGAAATATAACGGTAATGTGGTTGACAATGTTAGTTTCAAAGCTGAATTGCTTTATCTGCTGGGGGAGATAGAAATTATCTTCGCCTTGTGGGTCATCCCGTTATTCTGGACAATAGCTGTTCACAAGGGATGGGATGTAATTCTTAGCTACTTGACGACCGTCAATTTTACGGAACCGATGTTTGTGGTGGTGATCATGACACTGGCTTCGTCAAGACCCATCGAACGTATTTCAGAGAGTTGCATGCGCTACGCGGCTCAGATTGGCAAAGGATCCACAGCTGCATGGTGGTTTGTTGTTCTGACGATCGGACCGATCATGGGTTCGTTTATCACAGAACCAGGCGCCATGACCATATCAGCCATGCTCCTGGGCAAGCAGTTTTATAAAAAGAAGCCCAGCATGAAATTCGCGTATGCAACCATTGGACTGCTGTTCGTGAATATATCCGTCGGTGGGACATTTTCCCATTTTGCAGCACCTCCTGTCCTGATGGTCGCAGGTCCCTGGAATTGGGATTTTGCCTTCATGATCACAAATTTTGGATGGAAAGCCTTGATCGGGATATTGATATCCAACACGCTCTACTTTATGGTTTTCAAGTCAGAATTTAAGACATTGGACAAGTATGACACCCTGGATATCTACACGGACGGCATGATCGACTGGGTAGACCGCGACGAGCCGATTCCAGCTTACGTGACTGTAGTTCACATCCTGGTTATGGTCTGGACCGTTTTCTCCAGTCACTACCCTGTTCTCTTCATCCCTGGATTTTTTATTTTCCTCGGCTTCCGCCGAGCCACAGCACATCACCAGAACGACACGAATCTGAAACCACCAATTCTCGTTGGGGCTTTTCTGGCAGGACTGGTGGTACACGGCGGATTACAAGCCTGGTGGATTGCGCCGATTCTTGGAAATCTGCCAGAACTGCCACTAATGCTGGGAGCAACACTATTGACAGCATTCAATGATAATGCGGCTATTGCTTATCTCAGTACCCTGGTTCCTGCGATGACAGATTCCATGAAATATGCGGTGGTGGCCGGTGCTGTGACCGGAGGTGGTTTGACGGTTATCGCAAATGCTCCGAACCCTGCAGGGGTCTCTATATTAAGGGAACATTTTGAATATGGTGTTTCCCCACTCAAGCTGGCTCTGGGTGCCCTCATCCCCACAATAATCCTTGGGTGTTGTTTCATGCTACTTCCATAAAGGTATTTAATCATCAGATTGATATTTGGTTTTTTGTTGGTGCAGACAGAAATGGCTCCAGCATCGACTTCGAAAGACCTCTTTCCACTCCACTGAAATCTGATACCTGATGACCGAAACAATATAGACATATTGGATCGAATGAAAAAAAATACAAACGTTTCAAATTGTTCCTTTCAATACGTTTCAATTTGTTTCTATTTGGTTCTGCAGAAAAGTTCAAATATCTATAATATTCGTTAACTATCTGGTATGTATTGTTTATTAGTTATTGGCAAACTATTTGCAGAATAGTCTCCAGCATCTAAGGCTCAAATTAATTAACTATACTTCAATATTGTTATCCAGGCTAGAAGCTAATTTTTCAAGTTAACATTGAACGGTAACCAAAAAATAGGAGTACAACATGCCTGTTATCGCCATAACCAGTGGAAAGTACACTAATGCAGAAGACATGGTAGAAGCATTATCTCATGAACTCAGATGTGAAGTGATTACGGATCAAAATGTTTTTGAAGTAACTGACCGGGTTTACGGGATCAAGTCAACCACGTTGCAAAAGGTTATAGACAATAAACCGTTGGCTTTTAATGATTTCACGCACACCAGGGCTAAATCTATTGCCTGTCTGAAAAAGACGATCGCTAAATATGTCGCCAGTGGCAATTGTATTTTTCATGGACTGCTTGGGCACCTTATTCCCGGGCAGACTTCTCATATCATGAAGGTACTAATTATTACCGACAAAAAAACAAGAACCGAAATTGGCAAAAAAACAGATGGCTTATCTGAAAATGAAGTCGAAAAAAACATCAGTAGCGCTGATAAGCGTGCAATTCTCTGGACCAATGCACTTTTCGGGAAGAAAGCATGGGATAAATCTCTTTATGACATTGTCATTCCGAGTGACAAGTTTGATACAAACAAGGCAACGGAACTAATTTTAGAACATCTTGAAAAAGTCTCAGAAATACCGCCGGAAAAAGTTAAGGAAGAGGTCGATGATTTCGCCTTAATAGCAGAGATTGAAATGGTTTTATCAAAAACTGGGGATGGGCTGGTCGTATCAGTAGATGCTGGAAATGTTCTTATCACCATTAACAAAAGTGTTCTAATGCTTTCTGCTTTCAGCAGAAAAATTGTTGCTCTTGCAAGCAATGTTGAAGGTGTTAACACTGTCAAAACAAAAGTTGGCGAAAAATATCAAGCCAACATTACGCGTAAATATAATTTTGAAACGCCAATGAGAATTCTGCTTGTGGATGATGAACAAGAATTTGTTCAGACGCTTTCAGAGCGTTTGAAGATGCGTCAAATTAAAAATAAATTTGTGTACAGCGGGGAAGAGGCGTTGGATTTTGTTGATCAGGAAGATACAGATGTAATGATTTTGGATCTTAAAATGCCAGGAATTGATGGATTTGATGTTTTGAAAAAGGTCAAACAGTCAAACCCCAACATTGAGGTAATTGTCCTCACTGGCCACGGCTCGGAACAAGATAGAGAAACCTGTTTGCGATTGGGCGCTTTTGCTTATTTACAAAAGCCAGCTGACATTGAGGATATCACAGTTACAATGCAAAAAGCGTATGAGAAAATAAATTCTGCAAAAGATTCGATTTCAGAGTAACAGTTGGGTAATCTGCAGCGACTGAATAGTCAAACGGAAAAAAGACAGGAATAAAAGATGAGTCTAAGAGTTCTTTTGGTTGATGATGAAAAAGATTTTGTTGAAACCCTGGCTGAACGCCTTGAAGTTCGGAACTTCACGGTGGTTACAGCTTTAAGCGGAGACGAAGCTATAGAAAAGGTAAAACAGGATCACATTGATATCATCGTCATGGACTTTTTAATGCCGGAGAAGAGTGGAATCGAGACATATAAAGAGATCAGGATGATCCATCCGGCAATAGGCGTTATCATGCTTACGGGTCATGCTGAGCTTGAGTCGGCTATGACCGGCATGAAAATGGGAATTTATGACTACCTTATCAAACCTGTCCAGATAGAGGAACTGGTAGAGAAACTCAATATGGCCCACAGCCATAAAATAGCGTTTGAAAAGAGGAATCGATAAACATATTTAATAATTTGGTGCGTATATCAAAACGATGTGTTCACCAGAAAATACAATTTTCAGGATTATATGTAGTTGTACAACTCACAATCAAGGAGATTTCACATGGGGGTTTTTAATGAATTTGGCAAGTTTATGATGTTTGGAGCCAGGGCGCATGCAAAGTGGGAAATAGAAATATCAAATACAATTATTAAGGATCGGAAAAGGATGATTCTTCTCTGTCTCCTGCTTATTCCGATCATCCTTGGCGGGATCGCATTTGCAAATGAAACAGGGGATCTGCTGCCACAGGTACTGGGTGGTAAAAAGGCATACAGCCCTGCATTTTTCACCGTTGAAATATTTACGATTTCCATTCTGATCGGGCTGGGGGCAGGTCTGATTACCGGATGCATCGGTGCCGGTGGCGGATTTATCATCGCGCCAGCGCTTATGAGTGCGGGAATCAAAGGAATACTGGCAGTGGGAACCGACCTGTTTCATATTTTTGCCAAGGCTATAATGGGAAGCGTGCTGCACAAAAAACTGGGGAATATATCAGTACCCCTTGCGGTACTGTTTTTGGTCGGGGCTATCATGGGTGCAACAGGCGGTGGTGTGATCAACCGTGTTCTCTATGAAATTAATCCGGTTTTAAGCGATACCTTTATCACCTCTATTTATGTTTTGATGCTCGGCCTTTTGGGAACCTATGCGTTGATGGACTATTTGAAGGCTCGAAAACTGCCTGAGAATGGCGATTTTGAGGGTGGAAGCGGGGAGGGGGCAGAAATGGGAAACCTGCCCCAAAAAATCCAGTCCATCAAATTTGGCCCTATGATCACTTTTGACCAGGGCTTGATACCGGGCGGCAGGCAGGTTTCGGCGATATTTCTGATTCTCAGTGGGGCTCTGGTAGGCTTCTGTGCCTCCATCATGGGGGTTGGGGGCGGCTTTCTAACGTTTCCTATTTTTGTATATGTGCTGGGTGTTTCTTCCATGACCACAGTAGGAACTGATATTTTTCAAATAATATTTACTGCCGGGTATGCTGCAATTACCCAGTATGCCATTTATGGTTTCATTTTTTACACCCTGGCCATTGGAATGTTATTGGGATCACTTTTCGGGATCCAGATTGGTGCCATGGTCACAAAAGTCGTCAAGGGGATCACGATTCGTGGGTTTTATGCCATGGCTGTCCTGGCAGGATTTGTGAACCGTGCTTTTGCGCTACCGGGGAAACTGGCAGAGATGGATATTATTCCGCTATCAAAAGATTTTACCTCTGTTCTGGATGCGATCGGGGTTTGGGCCTTTTTCATTGTCATTGGGATATTTGCCATCTGGGTAATCGGCACGTTTATAATGAATATTAAAGTATTAAGGGGTGGAGATTCCGACATCCATGCAGAGGTTTGATGCCAGCATTCTCAGTTAAACAAGGGATGACGAATTGCCAAAAAGCGTTATTTTTCATATATAAAAAATCAATAACAGGATGACACCATGACAGCACAAAAAAAGGAACTACTAACCGGAGTATTCCTATTTACGACTTTTGCAGCAGTACTCTTGCTGTTATTTTTACCTCTTTTGAACGGTAAAAATATGATGGAGAAACTGGATGACCTTTACAATTCCATTTCAAAGGGATCGGTGTATTATATTCCTGCTCTTCAGGAGGAGTCTCAAATTCTTGATAGCAGCATTGCCAACCTGTCTCTGCAGTTGGATGATGAACAACAAGCAAAGGAAGTAGCGGATCTTTTTTCAAAAAGTGGGGCAGTGGTCGCATTATCCGGATCCGGTTTAACGGTTTCCGGAAAATTAGCTGATATTACGTCGAACAGTCTTGAAGATGCCGATTTTTTATTTCACAATCAGGCTGGTAAAATTGAAGCAAAATATGGCTATCATGGCAAAAAAGTTGTTTATAACTGGTGGATAGGCCTGAATAAACTGAATAAGGAGCTCACAAGACTGAAATTATTTCAGGATGCTAAGTTTGTGTCTGAGGTCATAAAAAGAGCAGTTGAGTGCTCCTATAACTATTACCAGGTGATACCGCAAAAGATATCCGAAAAGGCGATACAGGTTGTTTTGTCCCTCCTTTTTTATGTCATATACACAGTGTGGTTCGGGTTTGCCATTTTGTATATTTTAATGGGCCTGGGATTTAAGCTGGAGCACTGACAGCAGAATAATTGCCGGAATTGGATAAGATTATCTTTTTTATTAACGATTCTATTCAGAAAGTAACGAACCACTTTATTTCCAGACCCGAGGGGATTTTGATTCATGCGTATTTTGAGTCATGATCCCCTCGCGGAGGATCGTACCGAATCGTTATTTCAGGTATCAGATTTTAAATAATCCAGATGAAGCCAATTAAGCGAATCATTAAAAAATTTATCTCCAAAAAAGATCAGCAAGAGGTCGTCAACGGAGAAGAGCTGCGCCTGGCGTTTAAGTCCCGGTATCATAATTTCAAGTCGCTTCTGCATTCCAATAACAGAGCGCTGGAGAATATGGCAGCACTTGAAAAGGCGTTACTGGGGATACAGCCATTCGGTATGCCTTTTATCAAGGCAAAATCCACTGCTGCCAGTGTCGCTGTTTTTCGTATGATACGCAGTCTGAATGAACTTACTCCTGGAAAATACAGCGGTTTAGAATACCGTTTTCAACGAATTGAAAACAGTATCTCTGAGATTCTGTCGCCTCATTCGGCACTGGTTGACTCCCGGCTAACCGTTCCTTTTTCTGAAATTGATCAGGATTCAGTCGGGCTTGTAGGGAGTAAAGTCGCGAAACTTGGTGAGATGAAAAACAAAATCGGGTTGAAAGTGCCTGATGGGTTCGGTATCACATCAACGGCTTTTCAAAAATTTATTGCCCATAATAAACTGCAGATCGAGATTGATCGTCGATTTCAATCTGCAGATTTCAATGATCTGACCTTGCTTGATAATATATGCTTTGAAATCAGAGAATTGGTATTGAAAGCTGCAATTCCAGGCGAGCTGGTTGTGGCGATAAATGAAGCCTGCCAACAACTTGAGGCGGAAAACGGGTACAATTTCAGCCTGGCTTTAAGAAGCAGTGCGCTGGGGGAAGATCAGGCCAGGACCTCTTTTGCCGGACAGTACCATTCCGAGCTTAACGTGAACAAAGAAAACATCCTCCAGGCGTACAAGCAGGTTGTTGCAAGCAAGTACAGCCTCTCGGCGGTTACTTACCGCTATAATTGTGGCTTTAGGGATGAAGACGCGCATATGTGTGTTGGGTGCATGGTCATGATTGATGCTGATGCCGGGGGGGTTGTGTATTCTCAAAGCCCTGTGGATACTGACGATGACCGGATTATTGTTAATTCCGCCTGGGGATTGCCAAAATCTGTGGTCGATGGCAATGTGACAAGCGACCAGTTTTTAGTGCCCCGTGATGGATCGGTGGATGGGATAGTGCAGGAAATTAATGTCAAAGAAGTGGAATATACCTGTTCGGCGGAAGAGGGGGTGTCCAGCAAGCAGCTGGCGGACAATAAAAAGAACCTGCCTTCGTTGACCCTGGCGCAGGTTTCCATTCTGGCAAAAATGGCGATGCAGCTGGAAGGGTATTTTTGCTCGCCACAGGATATTGAATGGGTGATAGCCAGGGATCAGACGGTTTATTGTCTCCAATGTCGTCCATTACACCTGATCGTTTCGCAGAAAAAAGATCCGGCGGCCCTGAAGACGTCAAAAGAGATCCCCTATATTTTAAGCGGTGATGTAGCGGGTAGCCCGGGAACTGCTTCTGGTCCTGTTTATCTGGTTACAAAAAATGTTGATGCCCTCAAGTTCCCTGTGGGAGCGGTACTGGTGGTCAAGCAGGCTCTTCCAAAATGGGCCCCACTCTTAAATCGTGCTTCAGCCGTGATTGCTGAACAAGGCAGCTTTGCCGGACATCTGGCTAATGTTGCCCGGGAGTATGGCATTCCATCTGTATTCAACGCGAAGGGGGCTGTAGAGAAATTGCAGAATGGTGATCTGATCACAATTGATGCCGAAAGATGCCGGATATACAGCGGCAGGATTGACTCTTTACTGATCAATCCGGAAAAGAAGAAAAATATGATGGCCGGCAGCCCGGTATATGAAACCATAGTCAACGTTAACAAGCTGATCGTGCCGTTAAATCTCCTGGATCCGGATTCAGCAAAATTTGTTCCATTAAATTGCGATACACTGCACGATATCACCCGTTTTATTCATGAAAAATCAATCCATGAGATGTTTGACTTCGGCAGTAAATACGGGTTCTCAGAAAGATCAAGCAAACAGCTGATATACAAAGTACGCATGCAATGGTGGATCTTGAATCTTGATGATGGATTTAAGGAAGAGGTGCCGGGAAAATATGTTCAACTGGAGAATATCGCCTCAATTCCCATGCTGGCGTTATGGGAAGGAATCGTCGCTGTTCCCTGGGCAGGTCCACCGGCAATCGATGGAAAAGGGCTCATGTCGGTAATGTTCCAGGCGACAACAAATACAGCTTTGAATACGGGAACACGATCACGATACAGTGAAAAAAACTATTTTATGATCTCAAGAAATTTTTGCAGCTTGAGCTCACGACTCGGTTTTCATTTTTCGACAATCGAGGCGATGGTGAGTGACAAACTGGAAGAGAACTACATCAGTTTTCAATTCAAGGGAGGAGCTGCGGACTACGGGAGACGAAGTAAGCGAATTATGTTTTTGGGTGATATCCTGGAAGAGAATGATTTCAGTATTAGGATCAATAAGGATATACTGGTTGCCCGTTTCGAAAACAAAGAACCCAGTGAGATCGCAACCCACCTGATGATTTTGGGGTACATGACAATCCATACAAGACAATTGGATATGATCATGTCAAATTCAGCTTCTGTCAATCATTACAGAGAAAAGTTCAGAAAGGACATAAGGGAAATTATTAAAAAACAGACTGATGAGCCTGGCTCGCTGGTCAATAGTCTAAAAAAGTCAACAATAAAGAGAGGTTATAATGACGATCATAACAATTTCCAGGGATTCATATAGTCAAGGAAGTGAACTGGCTGAGAAAGTTGCCGATAAGCTGGGATACCAGTGTATTGCCAGAAAAGTACTACTTGAAGCCTCGGAAGAGTATAATATTCCCGAAATAAAACTCATTCGGGCCTTACATGATTCACCTTCTGTGTTCGAGCGTTTTTCGTCAGGAAAAGAAAGATATATCAGTTACATTCGATATGCTCTGCTGAATAGCGTTAAAGAGGATAATATTGTCTACCATGGATTGGCCGGTCAGTTTTTCTTAGAAGGCGTGTCGCATGTACTGAAAGTAAGATTAATCTCCAACATGGAAGATCGTGTTCGAGAGGAAGTAAAAAGGGAGAACATCAAAGAAAACGTAGCACGTCAAATCCTTGTAAAGGACGATAAAGAAAGGCGAAAATGGAGCACGTATTTATTCGGAATCGATACACATGATCCGAAGCTCTATCATATGTCACTTCGCGTGGGAACAGAATCCCTTATGGGTAAGGTATCTGTGAATGATGCAGCTGAAATAATTGTTTTTGCTGCAGGGCTTAATAGCTTCAAAAAAACGCCTGAATCGGAAAAAGTCCTCGCTAATCTATTGTTAGCAGCCAGCATACAGGCTATTCTGATCGAACATATTCCCTCCGTGGAAGTTTCTTGTCGTGACAATGGTATCGTAAATATCAGCTGTAAGGGAACGTTCAGTCAGGAAAACAGGTTGAAAGGGAATATTAATGATTTGCTGAAAAACATCGACGGGATTTCGAAAATTGTCTATAAAATCACTCAATAAGACATTATTTCAACGATTTCTATGCTTTTATCCATGGACCGTGAGATCAGAAAATAGTGTGTTGCTTCAGAATATTCAGTAAAATGGCGAGTGAAGTGGTTTTGAATCTATACATTGATCTCCTGGAAAACTCTGGGTAACATTGAGGTATCAAAATCTTAGCGTGCAAGTTAGTTTTTTTACCAATTTACTTTATCATAGCCGGTTTAGCTTTGGAAAAATCACTAATCAAAAATATTAAAAATCTGGCAGCGTCAACTATTTCAATAGATGACATCCTGGATAAAATTCCTCTTGGAATATCCCTCATCGATAAAAACCGTAGAATTTTGTTGGTTAATCGTTCCTTTGAAGCACTGACAGGATTTATAAGAACAGACGTTTTAGGCTATCCATGTTGGCAGGTTCTGCGCTGCAGACATTGTATAAAAGACTGTCCCGTATTGAGAATGGGTAAAAACACAGAAAACGCTTGTATTGAAAGTGATATTATTAATAAGGACCGCCAGTTAATCCCGATTCGTCTGAATACGGCGGTCCTGAAAAATCAGGATGATGAAATTGTTGGTTTTATTGAAACAGTGGAGGACTTAAGACCGATACGAGAACTGGATAGCAAAATCAGCCAGGCGTTCAGTTTTTCGCAATTAATCGGTCGAAGCCCACAGATGGAGAAGATCTACCAGATTTTACCAATCTTCGCCCAAAGCGACTCATCTGTACTCATCACGGGAGAGACAGGAACCGGTAAAGATATGGTAGCCGAAGCCATTCATCAGGCATCCAGCCGGGCAAAAAGTCCCTTTATTAAGATCAATTGTGGCGCACTTCCAGAAAATCTGCTTGAATCAGAGCTTTTCGGTCACCAAAAAGGAGCTTTTACGGGGGCCATTGAAACCAAACCGGGAAGATTTCGGTTGGCTCATAACGGTACCCTGTACCTGACCGAAATCGGAGACCTGCCACTGACATTGCAGGTAAAGCTGCTAACCTTTCTCGATGATCAGATTATTCATCCGGTAGGCAGTACCACGGGGTTTCAAGCCGATGTCAGAATTATCGGTGGCACGCACCGCAATCTCGAAAAAATGGTTAGAGATGGTCAATTCAGAGAGGACTTGCTTTTCCGTCTAAATGTAGTACGGCTCCATCTTCCTCCGCTGAGAGAACGTCAGGGTGATTGCAGGCTTTTGATGGATCATTTCCTAAATACGCTGAATATGAAACTGAGCAAACGCATTGACGGATTTTCTGCGGATACACTTGCGATTCTGAATAATTATCCTTTTCCCGGTAACGTCAGGGAGTTAAAAAATATTATTGAGTATTCAATGAATATTTGCCAAGAAGGAAAATTAAACACAGAGCATTTGCCGGCTTATATTCTCGAATCAGACACTCAGCCAGAAGGTTTCAACGATTTTTCGAGACATGAGAGAAAACATCCAAAACTGGAGCCGGAAGCGGCCGATCATCACAAAGACCGGCAAACCTGGCCTGATCGAGAAAGAAAACTAATCATGGACGCTTTGTTAGAAACAAGCGGGCGGCGCAATGAAGCTGCTGATATTCTGGGCTGGGGAAGAAGTACGCTTTGGAGAAAAATGAAACAGTATCAAATCTCTTAACCATTTTGTGAGCAAACGGATCAATCCATCGACATAATTCTAAATGAGAAAAAAAATCATTATTCCATTATTTGGGAATGAGGTCGCACCCAGATTCGATCTCGCGACGGAAGTCCTGGTAATATCGTTGGAACTGCAAAGCGGCGAACGCGAAGAAAAAACTATGGTTCTTCCTCAGGCTTCGTCCGAGCAACTCTGTCATCTGGCTCTGACTGAAGGAGCCCAAGTCGTTATCTGTGGTGGTATTGAGGAGGAGTACTTTCGCTATCTGGTTTGGAAAAAAATCCAGGTATTTGACTCTATGATGGGATCATGGGAAAGCGCATTTGACAGTACTATCAGCAAAACTCTTTAAATTGTGGGTAATCAGTTAACGATCCAACTATCAACCGATGACAATCATAAAATTGTGGAAGCGAATCTTCCGATATGATGAAAATAACGCTTCTCACCACAGATATAAGATCCTGAAAAGAAATTTGATCATCTTGATGTTTCTGGTGACGTTTATTCCTCTCTTGACAATGGCCGGCATTAACTATTTTCAATATCAATCAAGCTTAAAAAAGGAGATCATCAATCCACTGCGATCGATCTCTCATAAAACGGCTCACTCGATTTCACTATTTCTTGAAGAACGATTATCTTCCATTCGCGCGTTGTCGGCATCTTACACTTATAGCCAGCTATCGAACCAACAAGTCCTGAACCACCTTTACAGGGTTTTTAAAAAAGAATTTGGCGGTTTCGTAGATTTTGGTGTTATCAACAAAGAAGGTATCAAGATCGCATATGCCGGGCCTTATGACCTGGTTGGTAAAGATTATTCCCAACAAAAATGGTTCAATGAAGTCTCCATAAGAAGTTTTTACGTCAGTGATGTATTTATGGGATACCGGGGTTTTCCCCATATCGCCATTGCCGTTCAGCAATTTGACAGCAATGGTGAGGCCTGGTTTCTCCGAGCCACAATAGACACGAAAAAATTCGATGAAATTATTGCCTCCATGGGTATTGAATCGGAAGGTGATGCATTTTTGATAAACCCTGCCAATGTGCTTCAGACCGATTCTCGTTTATTCGGCAGTGTATTGGAAAAATATCCTTTGCCTATCCCTTCATCCGCTACCGGGACATACATTTCCGAGCAAATCGATCCGCAAGGCAACTCTGTTTTGGTTTCCTATACACATTTTCCAGAAAATGT
>JAOZRE010000481.1 GCA_029940215.1 bacterium
TTCCTTTTAAAGCAAGGTATAATCAGCGTTTGCGGGTTTTTTCTCAACACCCTTTTTAAGCACCAAACCCAAAACGGACCCATGGAAAAGAAGATAATCTTGTGGACAAAAGAGCTTGCAACCGGCATCGCCTGGCAGGATTTCCAACACAGACAGTTTCTAACGTTTACCAACGCCTTGTTCGACGATTTTTTCAAGAACAAGGGTCTGATTGACCTGGAGCCCTCTATCGTTTACATGGAGCGATACGCCAAGGAGCATTTCAGTCTTGAAGAGCAGTATATGGACATGCTCAAGTACCCCGAAACAAAAGAACACAAGGAGCAGCACTCAGATTTCCGAGAATTCGTGGAAAGTCTGAAACAACTTGAGCGAAACACCACAGTTGAAGGGGCACGGCTGTGCAACAAGATCAATAACTGGTTTGCCGAGCATATCCGGGTAACCGATAAGGATCTTGGTGCTTTTCTGAATGACCAGGGACAGAAATAACCAGCTTTCCAATAGTCAGCACTGATACAAACCTGGAATGCAACACCGGCGTTCCCGGCCTGACTGACATCAGGAACTGATGCGGGTCAGCGACATGCTGCATCAATCAGAATATCTTCAAAGATAAACACCCCCTTTTTCAACAAAGCGGCTTAATCTCGATACACAGATTGATACACGTTACAATTAACAAGTGGTTAAGAAGATGAGTGAACAGGATTCTGATTTCTGGCAAAAGCACTCCCTGGAGTATCTGGAAATGGCTTTCAGTTATAACAACCGGGAGCGGTATGCCAATCCGGATGGTTATGGCAAAAACACTGGCGATTGCGGTGATACGGTTGAAATATTTCTGATGATCGAAGGAAACGCCATCGCCCATGCCGCTTTCGATGTGGATGGGTGCATTAATACGGCGGCTTGTGCCAACACGGTGATCAATATGATTGCGGGAAAACCCCTGGGCGAGGCCTGGGATATTTCCCCGGAGCAGGTTATCGACTACCTGAAAACCCTACCCGACGAGTCGGAACACTGTGCCGAGCTTGCAGTGGGGGCGCTGTATTTCGCTGTTGCCGACTTTGAGAAACGGCTGGAGGCTAGAAACTGACTGGCTGATCAAGCTCCGTCCATTCAGACCCCGCTTTCAGCGTGGCTGCAACAATCTCCGGATCGTGCGGGAAAAACATGATCCAGTTGTTCCGCACTGCCTTCCGCAGGAAGAAATCCTTTTCCGGATAAAGTTCCATTGGTTTGTTATCATACGCCGAGTGCCAGGATACCGGGATGTGCGCTGTAGTGGGTACAAGATCAGAGCAGAAGAACAGCGGCTGATGCTCATCATGCACCAGAACATGTTGCTGGGCCCGTGTATGACCATACGAGACCATGATTTCGATTCCGTCGGTGAGCATCAGGGAACCTTCCAGCAGATTGAGAACCCCGTAGCTCTGCAGTGCCGAGTAGTCAACCGCCTCAAAACTTTCGCGCTCCCGTTCATGGGGTGTCATCGCATCTTCCCACTGCTCGCTCTGCACATGATAAACCGCATTGGGAAAAAAGGGGACCGGACCCGTCGGCGTGTCCATCACACTGCCACCTGCATGATCAAAATGAAGGTGTGACAGCACCACATCGGTGATTTGGGTTGCTTCAATATCGTAACCACTCAGCATCAGGTTCAAGTCGGGGATCGGGTCCACAATACCGTATTCAGCCTTTGTTTCAGCTGAGAGAGTGGTTCCAAACCCTGCATCCACCAGGATTTTCCGCCCATTTCCCACAATGAGAAGCGCTCGAGCCTTAATTCGCACCTGGTTGTCTGTATCTGCTGACGCCTGTTCCTGCCACTGTTTTTTAGGGACCATTCCGAACAGGACACCGCCGTCCACCCACATCTCCCCCAGATCCAGGGCAAAGCATTCATACTCTCCAATTTTCATGTGATCGTCCCTTTTATCGATTTCATTCGAAAACATTTCAAAAACAAGTCGTGTTTGCCCCTTGTACCGTTTTAGACACCAATTGCGGATGATCTGGAACAACCATTCCCAGTGATTGCCTGTCCGCCATGGTAGCCGTAACTTGACAAACAGCGCTATTTTGCAGAGGTTAGTCGGTAACGTGGTGCAACCCTTTTCTCACTTTCCGGTATCAGGCAATCGTTATGAAACGAATTTTAAAGTTGTCAGTAATGCTTTCCATCTTTATCGGGATCATGCAACTGGCAGTAAACTGGTGGCAAGCCAAACCGGCTCCCCGGTTTCCGGTCCTGGCTGAAAACCGCTTTGAGAACATTGCACATCGGGGCGGTCGTGGAGAAGCGCCGGCCAATACCCTTGAAGCAATGCACTCTGCAATGGCTGTGGGCGCAGATGTGCTGGAGATGGATATTCACATGAGTCGCGACGGACACCTGGTGGTCTTCCATGACCAGACCCTCGACCGAACAACCCCCTGCAAGGGAGACATTAAACATAAGACCCTGGCCCAACTCAAGGCCTGTGATAAGGGATACTACTTCCGGCCAGGCAACAAAGGTGGTGGAACAGCAGGGGACTATCCCTACCGTAACCGCGGGGTTCAGATCCCCACTCTCTACGACCTGTTCAGTGCCTTTCCCAGCCAGCGGATGGTCATCGAGATGAAGCAGGCCGATCCGTCACTGGTATCAGAATTCTGCCGGATGATTCGATCGTTTGAGATGCAGGACCTGCTGATGGTCGGATCTCTCAGGCAGCTGCCCATGGACACATTTCGAGAGGAATGCCCGGAAGTTGCTACTTCAGCCACCCCAAAAGAGGCGGCACTATTTATCCTGGCGGATAAGGTCGGGCTCAGCAGCGTTATCTCACCGGTCTATGCTTTGCTGCAGGTTCCGCCCTCGATGGACTTGCCCGGTTTTCTGCCTGAGCTGGATATCACCACCCCTGCACTGCTGAAGGGTGCACATGCCAAAGGCCTCCGGGTTCAGGTATGGACCATCAACGATACCGCCCTGATGAGGGCACTGTTCGAGATGGGTATTGACGGCATCATGACCGATTATCCCTCCCGGCTCGCTGCAATCGTCGAAAAAAGCCGTTGAAGTCAGGCTGACTGCAAAATGGATAGCGGCTTCTGGCGAATGACCTTGCGGGCAGCAGCCAGTGCGGTTAAAACGCTGAGCAGGGTGATTGCCACCAGGTTGAACAGGCTGGTCTGCCACTGAAATGCCCAGAGTCGGTCAAAGTAAATGTAGGAGATAGCATATGAGGAGGCCAGGCTAAGCAATACCGCCAGCAGCGCTGCCGTCAGCCCCAGCACACCAAACTCAATCAGAATA
>JAOZRE010000482.1 GCA_029940215.1 bacterium
AAGCTTATCAAGGTTTTCTCTCTCTATGTTGTAGACCCTGATAAATACATTGCGGAATCCTTCCGGGACCTCGTCGTAAGATATCAGTATACTGGCAATTCGACCGCCCAGAGATCGAATAATATCGGTTATAACCTTTATGGATCCAGGGCTGTCCTCCACCTGAAACCCGAAGTCAAATTCTCTGTTTGTTTTTCCTGATAATGATATCAGCGCTTTACATATATCTGTCTTTGTAATAATTCCCGCAATATCTCCGTTCTCATCCATTACCGGCGCACAGGCAATATTGTTCCTCAAAAACACCTCTGCGGCCTCATCCAGGGTGCTGAAAAGGGAAACCAGAATCATGTTTTCCCTCATAATCTCGCTGACCTTTGTCCCATCGATGGCACCGGTTGTCTGATCTATTCCTGAGGAAGTCGAAGTAATCATAGCTCTTCTGATATCTTCGGCACTAACCAATCCGACCATTTTCCCTTTTTTCATCACCGGTAAGGCCCCAATGTTATGCTTATTGATGAGTCTCATGGCGGTGTGGAGGGAGTGATTAATATCAGTTGTAATGACCTCATTGCTCATCCAGTTTTTAATTATCATGTTGTCCCTTTCTTTGCATTTATGCTCTTTTCCCCCAAAATAACAAACCAGTGACCTCTTTATGGTCAGTTGTTAACTGACCCATAACGATGATAAGAAGTCGGTTTTTAGAAGTCAAGGACCATCTCTTTTTTTCCTAATCTGGATTTGACTCTATTTTGTAAGCCTCCCATTTAGACTGCTCATTATCCTGATATTTTCGACATATCAGTTGACTGTGCTATAATAAAGGTTCCCGGCTTATATGAAGGCAGGTTCTTGACATCTCTATGTCAAAGGGGTAGAAAATGCTTAGGGCATATTTAATATATTACAGATATATCACTTTATTTACAGAGAGATACTTGGAAAAGAACAGTTTAACAAACCTGATCTTTGAAAGCCTGAGGGACCGGATTATTCTCGGGGAGTATGAGCCGGGCAGAATGCTTTTGGAACAGGAGGTATGCAAGGAGTTTAAGGTCAGCCGAACCCCATTCAGGGAGGCGGTAAACAGACTGGAGGAGCTTAAACTGGTCAAGGTGGTTCCTCGTTTCGGAACCTATGTGTCTGAGATTGATATACACGAAGCAAAATACGCCTATGAGGTGAGAAGTCACCTGGAGGTTCTCGCCGCGGGGCTGGCGGCTGAAAGGTGCACGCCTGCTCATATCGAACAGATCAATGCATTGATCGCGGAGGCAAACTCCCTGGCAGGCAAGTTGGATGACCCGCTGAAAGCAGATCTGGACAAACGTCTCCACCTGATTTTACGCGATGCTGCAGGTAACCCCGTCCTTTCAGAAACCCTGGAGCGCTTGTACCTGATCAGCTCTCGCATCTGGATTTCGCAAATGCGGGAGAGCTATTCGGACCAGCTCATCCTGGATAATCTGAACGCCATACTGCAGGCACTCAAAGAGCGGAATTCGAAAGCGCTCAGCGATATTATGATGCAACACATGAAGACAACTTTCGACCTGCTGAAACAGAGATCCCTCTAAAACAACCATTTAGTATGCCGGTACCAGATGTTGCCGGTTTGCCCGTAATCATAACCCCCAAAAGGAGAGTCCTATGGAACACAATGCTTTGATTCTGACGGTTGTCGATATTTACCTGGTTTTCATGTGCGGGCTGGGGCTTTATTTAAGACGCAGGGTCAAGAGCTTTTCCGATTTTCTGGTGGCCGGTCGAAATACGGGTTTATAGTGGTAACCGGATCATTCATCGGCAGCCACTTCGGGGGTGGAATGACCGTAGGCGGGGCGGAATGGGGTGTTATTAAAGGGTTGTCAGGAATCTGGTATGGATTGGCAACGGGTTTTTCCTACCTGCTGTTCAGTCTGATAGCCCGCAAGGTATATGTACTGAAGCTGATGACGATCCCCGATGTCCTGGAGAAGGCTTATGGCACCAAACGGATCAGGGCGGTCTTCGCCATACTGGCGTTCGCCGGCGTGATGGATGTCATTGGCGGACAGATTCTGGCAGGGGGTGCCATATTTGAGATCTTCGGTGTTTCCAAAACCACCGGCGGCATTATTACCTTCCTGATTATCGTGATTTACTGCGCGTTTTCAGGTCTCTACGGCGTGATGATCACGGACATGATCCAGGTGCTGATTGGTGGATTCGGTGTTGTCCTCGGGTCTATCCTGGCACTGAATCACATTGGCGGATTTGCGGCTCTGGCAGTATTATCGGCTGAAAAGACAGCTCTGTTCCCGGCCGACCTGTCCAGTCTCTGGTGGATTTTAATCCCGACAACCTTGATGGGACTCCTTTCCCAACCAAGTTTTCAGCGGGTCAACGCATCCAAAGATGAGCGGGTCGCGACACTGGTACCGGTGATCGGTGGATTGGTCCTGATGGCACTGGCCGTTTTCCCTGTCCTGGCCGGGATGTGTGCCAGTGTATTGTGGCTTGACATTGAAGCCGCAAGGGCCATCCCCCAACTGATGTTGGAGGTTTTTCCGCCGGTTGTGGGAGCCATCTTCATTGCAGCCATCCTGGCGGCGGTGATGTCCACGGCGGACAGCACGCTGATAGCGGGTACCGCTTTTGTCATGCGTGACCTGTACCAGCAGATCTTCAGACCGGACGCTTCAGACAAGACGCTTCTGAGGCTCTCTTTCGTGGTCACCGTTGTGATTGGCCTGATGTCCCTGGGGGTCACCTATCTGGTGCCGGTGATTATCAACCTGTTCCTGTTGTCCTATGCCATTATGGTTTGCGGGGGCCTTATCCCTGTTGTGGGCGGATTGATCTGGCCCCGGGCGACTGAAAAAGGGGCATGGGCATCATTTCTGACAGGATTTATATTTGTGGTGCTCAGCATCCTGAAAATCATCAATGTACCCTATTTTTACATTGTCGGGCTGGCCCCGGCGTTTATTGCATTCATCATTGTCAGTTTGCTCACCAAACCGGCGGAATCACGATAAGGTTTTAATATGCTTTCAAAAATTAGAATTGTCGATCTCAGCCGGGTCCTTTCGGGTCCTTTCTGTACGCGGATGTTGGCGGATATGGGTGCTGAAATCATCAAAATTGAATCCATTTCCGGGGATCCCATGCGGTTCTACCCCCCTTTCAAGGGAAAGCATTCCAGCTACTTTACCCAGTGGAATGCCGGAAAGAAAAGCCTCTGCCTGGATCTGACGTCGGACGAGGGGCTTGAGATCATCAAAAAACTGGTCGGCGAAAGCGACATAGTCCTGC
>JAOZRE010000118.1:0-7889 GCA_029940215.1 bacterium
TGTCACCTGGTATTTTATATGCTATAACGTTTATAAACGATATATCGTTAATTTTGGGAAGGTCCATTATCCAATCTGCCCCCCGGCACTACCAGAGAATGAAGCCATGAATCCATCGCATACCAGCAGCAAGCATGACAATCCAGAGAGTCTGCAAGATGTGGAACCAACAAAATTGATGGACATCGCGTCACAGTTCGAAACCGAGTTTTCCATCGACTGGCTGCTCGAACTTACCGGAATGAAAGCGACAACCGTTCTGGGGCTCTTAAATCCATATCTTCAGTCAGGGGTCCTGTCTGAAACAGAGGCAGGCTGGTTCCGCTTTGAAGATCGAAAAGAGCAAAAAGCCTTTCGTAACTCTTTGACGAAAAAGGAAGCAGAAGCATCACAAAGCCAGATTATTTCCATTTTGACAAAGGATTGGCAGCATGATGAAAAAAGCCTGGATATCCTCTCCAGATACCTGCTGAAGGCGGCCAATGACATCGATGGCTGCCGGTGGCTGATCATGGCATCAGCCCAGTACAACAAGCGTACCATGCACCAGGAATCAATCAGCTGCCTGGTCAAGGCCCTTGATGACCTGCACCAGATCAGGGGTGAAGAGGCGGACCACCTTTACATTAAATCGGCCGGCTACTACTTTGATGCTGCCCTGGCCAGGGGTGAGTTAAAATGGGCCAACACCATGTTGAAGGAGGCAATCAGACGAGCAGAAGCCATCAACGATAAAGGTATGCAAGCAGTGATGTGTATGCACATGGCCGGTCACCAATGGCAGAACGGGAACGCAAAAGAATTTCACAACTATTTTGACAGAGCAAACTCCCTGAAGGAAGAGATATCAGATCCTAAATATCTCAGGACAATCGACTCTTTTTGCGTCATGTTCTACTGTTGGCAGGGACTGAATCGGGAGACGGTTGAAACATACGAAAAGCTGGTTCAGGATGTGGACAGTATGTCCAATGGTTCCCTGCCCCTGTACGTCACTACTATGGCAGGCTGGGCCTATATTACCATCGGGAATCTGAACCAGGGCCTGGGAATGCTCGATGCCATCTGCTCACATTCCCTTAAAATCAATCGTCCGGACAATTTTGCTTTCGCTGTTTACTATATTTCTCAGGCCATGCTCACTGTTGGGAGAATCGAAGAGGTTCACCAGTTTCTGACAAATCTTAATATCGAAGAAAATCAAAATCTTGACCCAAGGATCAGGCAGGATATCACCCTGCTGCACGCTATGGCTCTCTTTGAAAAGGGAGAGCTTGAAAAATCAAAAACCGGTTTACGAGGTTACCTGACAAGGGTGTCTAATTTCAAAACCATCCCCTATTCCTCTTACAAGTGGTTGTTAAAATTTTGTTGGGCCATCGAACAAGGAGACCTCCCTCCGGTGAAAGGGCTGAACCTCGAAGATGTGATCGAATCCGGGTTTCTGAAGGTGAATGTTCATTTTGAGGCAATGGCCTATCGTTATCAGGCCTTGTTACTAAACAAACAAGGGGCTTCAGCCGCAACTGTCCAGGCAACTTTGAACAGATCCATTGAATGTGGCATAAAGTCCGGATATGTCCTTGCCCTGGCCGACACCAAGATTGAATTGGCCCGCATACTTCTGAAAACCGGTGATATACAAAGGGCCAGGAAACTGGCCAGGGAGGCCGCCAGGGATTTTCTACCTCACAAGGATCTGTCATTTCCCGGCGATCTCAAGTTTTTGATCGGGGATATGGCCAGAAAGGACAACCTGCTGATTGAAATTCTGCGGCTGTCACAATCAATCAGCACGATCCGGGACAGTGACGATATCATTAAACAGATCCTTCTGACGGTCATCCAGATCACCGGTGCTGAGAGGGGGGCTATATTTCTATATAAAGAGGGGCAACTGGAATACGAATTAAAGGCCACCAAAAACCTGACTGCCAATGACATTACCCAACCGGAATTTTCTGAATCCATGGACCTCATTCGCGCAGCAGCCAGCAACAAACAGGGAACAATTAAAAAGCTGAACCTGGACCGTTCAGTCACCTATCACAACTATCACCATATTCGGTCTTGTGCCTGTATTCCAATGGTTGTCAAGAACAAGGTGGTCGGCGTCTTCTATTTTGACAACCATTTCCTTGCGTCTGCTTTTCGAAAAAAAGATCTCACCATGTTCTCATTTTTTGCGTCACAGGCGGCCATTGCGATTGACAATGCGGAAGCCTATGGCGAGGTTAAACGGCTCAACCTGAAGTTGGATAAGGAAAACCAGTACTACAGGGAGCAACAACTGAACAGCTTGCATTACAAAAATTTCATCGGCGAGAGCACAGCCATCAAAAAGGTACTTGGCAAAATTGAGAAAGTCGCAGATACCGATACCATCGTTCTGATTACTGGAGAGACTGGTGTTGGAAAGGAACTGGTCGCCGGAACCATCATGGACAACAGCTCCCGTTCGGACCAACCCTTTATCCGGGTGAACTGTAATGCCTTCAGCGAAAATCTGATCGCCAGTGAGCTGTTCGGGCATGAGAAAGGGGCCTTCACCGGAGCAGACCGGCAAAGGGCTGGTCGCTTCGAACTCGCGAACAACGGAACCCTGTTCCTGGATGAAATTGGGGACATTCCGCACAAGGTGCAACTGCGGCTGTTACGTGTCCTTCAGACCCAGGAGTTTGAACGAATCGGTGGAACACAGACACTGAAATCCAATTTCCGCCTGATTGCCGCTACTAATCAGAACCTTCAAAAAAGGGTAAAAAGCGGTCAATTTCGTGAGGATCTCTACTTTCGGTTGAATGTCTTCCCCATTCATGTTCCGCCATTAAGGGAAAGGAGGAAGGATATACCCTATCTGGCCCATTTTTTCCTGCGGGAATTTGCCAAAAAATCGGGAAAGCCTTTTTCAAAGATTCTTGATTCAGAAATACAGAAAATGTTGGCCTACAGCTGGCCGGGAAATGTCCGCGAACTACAGAATGTGATTGAAAGGGGGATTGTTTTAAGTACGGGGCCAGTATTCAGACTTCCAAAACTCGAAGGTCCTGAGGATAGTGCCGGATATCAGTATAACGGAGAAACACTTGCTGATATCGAGCGTCACCATATTCTGGCAACCCTGGATAAAACGGCAGGCAAAATCAGTGGTTCCGGCGGTGCCGCTGAAAAACTGGGCCTGCATCACAATACCCTGCGATCTAAAATGAGGAAACTGGGCATCAAGCGACAAACCGGACATATATAGAAGTCAAATTTGCCCGAATTGCATCATAAAAATTCTGATTGTGAGATCTATTATGACAACTATTTCAGAAAAGACTTATTCGGAAGTTCCAGAAGAGGTAACAGCGACCCGGGGAGATCATGAAAACGCTGTAAAAATCTCATGGAAACCGGTTAAAGATGCAAGCGGATACCTGATTTTCAGGTCGAAAAACTTTTCTGGTCTATACCTTCCGCTAAAAAAAGTTGGGAAGGAAACCGGTTATGTCGATAAAAATGTAAAAATGGGAGTGTATTACTGGTACAGGGTTCACTCAATCAGAAAATTCAGCATCAGCAACCCCGGAAGAAAGGTTCAGGGGTGGGGGCGCATGCACATGCCTAGCGGAAGCGAGTCGTTGATCAGCCTGATAATGCGCCTTTTGAAATCAATACCCCATTTTCGACAAACCAGGAACGAGGCGATAAAGCTGCAGAAAGACTTGCCGGCTTCAACAGATGTGACACACCTGGTACCGGCAAATGAGGAAATGTTTAATTGGGTAAAAGGGCTCTGCGATCCTCCGCACAGGCGCATTGGCTCTCCCGAAAGTCTAAAAGCGGAAGCGTATCTCATGGGCGAATTCCAGAGCATTCTGGGAAAGGAGAATGTTTTTAACGATCAGGTCCCGTGTGATGTTTATCATGCAGAAGAGTGGAGGCTTGACATCGAAAAAAACGGACGTATGGAAAAGGTAGAGGCCTTTTATACCGTCAATACTGGAATGCAGCATGAAACAAAGCCCAATGGCGGAACTGTTACCGGGGAACTGATCTGGGCGGGCGATGGAACGCCGAAAGAGGTTAAACAACTGGGAGATGATCTTTCAGGAAAAATAGTTGTTGCCAATTGCCGGTTTCCAACATTTCCCATTGGTCTGCTGATGAAGGTTTTTGACGGATTCTATTATACGTCTGATCCGAAGCAGTCACTGGACGCAAAATCAAAGAGAAACTTTACCTTTGCCCGGAAGAACTTTCCAGCTGAATATACAGAGGAGAAGAATAAAAAGTCGATCTACTGGCTTGTTCAAGAAAGGGGGGCAGAGGGGCTTATCCTTATCCTGGACAATCATCCCGGACGGGTCAACACCCATTGGGGGCCTTACGACGGTAAAATGAGGTCGATGCCCTGTATGTATGTTGACAACTATATGGCTGCTGAGATGAAATCGCTGACCGAAAACAGCAACAAAGCTTCCCTGACCATCAAAGGGAGTCTGACGAAGGGTGCTGGGCAAAATATATATGGGATACTTCCCGGAAAATCTAAAGAGGTCATTCTGGTTTCTTCTCACCATGATTCTCCGTTTAAAGGGGCAACCGAAGACGCTACCGGCGTTGCTACCGTTCTGGCCATGGCAAAAACCTGGAGTAACATCCCGTTTGAAGAACGTGAGAAGACACTGGTGTTTGTTTCCACAACCGGCCATTTCTATGCCGGTAAAGGCGCTCATGAATTTGCCGAAAAACATCGATCCGGTCTCTTGAAGCAACTAATCATGTGCATCAATATCGAGCATCCGGCAGCCAGGGAATTCATTGATGACGGCGAAGGCAACATGGGGCATAACGGAGAACAGGCCATGAATTTCGTTTTTGTGAATGAAGATTTAACATCAATTGCCGCTGCACGAAGAATGCTCCAGCAACATCAACTCGAAAAAGCCATTTTACTCCAATCCAGTCTTCTTGGTGCCGTCCCGCCGGGAGAGGCGGGTCACTACCATATGTATACAGGCGTTGATTTTATACACTGGATAGGACAACCCAACTATATTTTAACGGCAGATGATACCCTTGATAAAGTCGATGTTGAAAGCCTGAATCCGATTGCAAACGGAATCGCAGACTTAATTGGCACGTATATGAATCTGCCAGTGCAAGAAGACAGTTCTGCGCTCGATCTATCGGGCCGTTTGTGCTCCGGTGGAGTTGCATAAAAGACGGGTTCCCGGTATTGGAGGAATTACAGACACAAAAAAAGGGAGCCATCTCACTCTTCCTGCAGGCTCCAGATAACGGCAATAAACAGGAGAACGCCATGCCCCAGCACTCAAACCTCTCTCATCTGACCCGTTTATACGAGACCGCCTCCGATCAGATTCTGGAGGACTACCTGACCTTTCTTCGGTTTCAGAGTATCAGTTCGGAATCGGAGTTCTCGCCCCAGGTCAATGACTGTGCACTCTGGCTAAAGCAATACCTTGAAGAGAGTCAATTCCAGGTTGAGTTGTGGGAGGGGGAGGGCTTCCCGGTGGTTTTTGCCAGAAACATGGAAGCCGGACCGGAAAAACCGACAATCCTGCTGTATGGCCACTATGATGTGCAACCAGTGGATCCCCTGGAACTGTGGGAGACACCTCCCTTTGATCCGGTACGGAAGGGGGATCTGGTTTATGCCCGGGGGGCACAGGACAACAAGGGGCAAGCCATGTACGTCATAGCCGCCCTGAGAGCGATGGCAGCATCCCCAGGCGGCCTACCCGTCAATGTCAAACTTTGCCTGGACGGTGAGGAGGAGAGTGGCAGCCTCAATCTTAAGGAGCAGCTGAAAATAAAATCAAGTGATATCAGTGCAGACTATATGGCCATCGTCGATCTCGGACTGTTTGATGAGAACAACCCCACCGTTTCCCTGGGCGTCAGGGGATTATCTGCCGTAACAGTAGAAATAACAGGCTCCGACACCGATCTTCATTCCGGGGTTCACGGCGGTATTGTGTACAATCCGAACCATGCCCTGGTTGAGATCATGGCGGGACTGCGGGACAAATCAGGCAGAATTACGGTCCCGGGTTTTTACGACGATGTTGTTGAATTGCCTGATGAAATTCGTAGCAAACTCTGGTCCGGCATTGACGCTGAGATATACGAACAGGCATTCGGCGCCAAAGCCACGGGCGGTGAAAAAGCCTATCCAATGACGGAATCGGCAAGTACCCGGCCAACGCTTGAAATAAACGGCATTGGTGGAGGATATGCCGGTGACGGATTTAAAACGGTTATTCCGGCCAAATCCGTTGCAAAAATATCCTGCCGCCTGGTGCCCAACCAGGACCCGGACAAGATTCGGCAATTGCTGATCGACTATATCAGGGAACTCACCCCGGATGGGGTTACAGTTGATTTCCCCGGGACGAACGACGGGGGGAAACCGGTCCGATCAGATTACCAATCAAAAATTGTCAAGGCGGTTGCACAGGCCTATAGCGAGATATCCGGGGTTGAGACCGGCTATCACCTGGAGGGGGCATCTGTTCCCATCATCGCCGAGCTGGTGGATGCAATGGGAGCCGAACCTGTCATGATGGGATGGGGGATGATCGGCGACAATATGCATGCACCCAATGAGTCATTCAGCCTGCAGCGGATGAAGAAGGGATTTATCACCATCGCCAGAATGCTCGAAATTATGGGTGGCGTTAACGATTCTGAAGCATAAATTCTGTGGTTATCTCTTGTGACAGGCGACCCAGTGGTTGTTCCCGAGATCCCTGTAAGCCGGCTCTTCGATGAGGCACTGACTGTCGGCTTCATGGCAACGTGTATGGAATGGGCAACCACCAGGCGGGTCCAGCGGGCTGGGAACGTCGCCCTTGAGCAGAATCCGCTCCCGTTTCATGGAAGGGTCAGGAACCGGAACTGCCGAGAGAAGCGCCTGTGTGTAAGGGTGTTGCGGATTGGAATAGAGTTCCTTGTCACTGGTCATTTCAACGATTTTACCCAGGTACATGACCGCCACACGGTCGCTGATATGCTCCACAACGCTAAGGTCATGGGCGATAAACAGATAAGACAGCCCCAACTCCTCCTGGAGCTGGACCAGCAGATTGATCACCTGGGCCTGGATCGAAACGTCCAGGGCGGATACCGGCTCGTCACAGATAATCACTTTGGGGTTTAACGCCAGGGCCCGGGCGATACCGATCCGCTGTCGCTGACCACCACTGAATTCATGGGGGTATCGGTTGGCCTGTTCCGGGAGCAGCCCGACCTTTTTCATCAGGTAGGCGACATTTTCCCTGAGCTCTTTTTTAGACAGTTTCCGATGGTTTCTCAACGGCTCTGCGATGATACTCGCGATGGTCATCCTGGGATTCAGAGATGAAAACGGATCCTGGAAAATGATCTGCAGTTCCGCCCGCGTCTGGCGCAGGCGTTTCGGATTCAACTTCAGAATATCGATATTGTCAAAGACAACGCTACCGGATGTCGGCTCTATGAGCCGCAACAGACTGCGGCTGACTGTCGTCTTCCCGCATCCGCTTTCCCCCACCAGACCCAGGGTTTCACCCTCATCCAGGGTAAACGATACGCCATCTACCGCACGGACATGACCCGTTGTTTTGGAGAACATTCCGGTTGTCACCGGGAAATGCATTTTCAGATCAGTTACCTCAAGCAGCGCCATGGTCTACCCCCTTCTCGGTATTCAACCAGCAGGATACCTTTCGGTCCGGTGCCAAACTGGTCTGAGGTGGCATCTCTTTCCGGCAGATGTCCATTGCCTTCGGACAGCGGGGATGAAAAGCACAGCCGCCGGGCAGGTTGAATAGGCTGGGCACTACCCCCGGGATTTCATCCAGGGATTTGGACCCGCTCTTGAACTTAGCGCCGAGTAC
>JAOZRE010000118.1:7899-10294 GCA_029940215.1 bacterium
TCCCAGCAATCCTTTTGTGTATGGGTGAAGCGGATCACGAAACAGCTCGGCGACCATCGCCTCTTCAACCACTCTGCCGGCATACATGACCAGGACCCTTTCCGCAGACTCTGCAATCAATCCCAGATCGTGGGTAATCAGCAGGATAGCGGTATTCAGTTTCGCCTGAAGCTGCAACATCAACTCCATAATCTGGGCCTGGATCGTCACATCCAGGGCGGTGGTCGGTTCATCGGCCAGCAACAGGGCCGGCTGGCAGGAGAGAGCCATGGCAATCATGGCCCGCTGCCGCATACCACCACTGAGGCTGTGAGGGTAGTTCTCTACACGAACATCCGGAGACGGGATATGAACCTGATCCAGCATCTCTATCGCCTTCTGTCGTGCCTGGGGCCAGGATAGGTCCTGGTGCAGCACCAGCGCCTCGGCAATCTGGTCACCAATTTTCATCACCGGGTTGAGAGAGGTCATCGGCTCCTGAAAAATCATGGAGATGGCGTTTCCGCGGATGCGCAGCATCTCTTTTTCAGGTAACTGAAGCAGCTCCTGGTTCCGGAAAAGGACCTGCCCGCTGACCATGGCCGCCTTTTTGGGAAGCAGTCTCAGAATTGCTTTGGCAGTGACACTTTTCCCACAGCCGCTCTCCCCCACAAGACCAACGGTTTCGGAGGCCCCGATATCCAGGTTAAAGCCGTTAACAGCCTGGACGTCGCCATCGAAGGTTTTAAATGATACCTGCAGGTCCCTGATGGACAGGATGTTGCCCCTACTCATAGCCCATCCTCGGATCCAGGGCGTCGCGCAAACCATCTCCCAGGAGGTTAAATCCCAGCACCACCAGGAAGATGGCGATTCCGGGAAAGGTCGCCACGTGGGGTGCCGCAAACAGGTAGCTGCGACCCGACCCCAGCATGGTGCCCCATTCTGGGGTGGGGGGTTGAATGCCAACTCCGAGAAATCCCAGACCGGCAGCGAACAGGATCGCCATGCCTAAAAACAGTGTACTGTTGACGATGATCGGCACCATCACATTGGGCAGGATGTGCCGGACAAGGATAACGCTATCCCTCGTCCCCACTGCCCTTGCCGCTTCCACATACACCTGTTCCCGGATGGACAGGACGCATCCGCGGGTGATGCGGATGGTATGCGGTATCCCGGCAATCCCCACCGAGATCAGGGTATTCTTCAACCCGACCCCCAGAACCGCCACCAGGGCAAGCGCCAGGATGAACGGCGGGAAGGACAACATAATGTCGGTCAGGCGCTGCACCAGAAAATCGGTTTTCCCACCGAAATATCCTGAAACCAGCCCTAAGGGGATACCGAATAACAGGCCCATGGCAACTGATCCCAGGGCAATAGTCAGCGAGACCCGACCACCATACAGGATCCGCCCCAGAATATCCCGGCCCAGCTGGTCGGTCCCCAACAGGTGTGAGGCCGAGGGACGCTCCAGGGAATGGATCAGGTTCGGGGCGTTGGGATTTTTCGGATACAATATCGGTGCGAAAAGCGCACTCAATAGAAAAACCACGATAATGACCCCGCCAACCATCGCAGCCCTGTTACGTAACATTTTCGCAACACCGCGCTGCCACTGACTTGATCCGACCGCTTCTGCAGCCGGTAATGTATCTATATTCTGGCTAGCCATATCGTACCTTGGGATCGAGGAAAACATAGATCAGGTCAACCAGAATATTGGTCAGGACAAAGAGCAGCGCAAAGACAAGGATGATCCCCTGGATCATGGGATAATCCCGGCCCAGGATGGAACTGACCAGCAACCGGCCTATGCCCGGCCAGGCAAAAACCGTCTCCGTCAGCACGGTACCGCCCAGAAGTGAGCCAAACTGAAGACCGATAACGGTGATGATCGGAATAAAGGAGTTTTTCAGGGCGTGCCGCCAGATGACCACCCTTTCAGAAACACCCTTGGCATGAGCCGTAATAATATAGTCCTGGGACAGAGTCTCCATCATGCTGGAACGGGTATTCCGGGCAATGGAGGCAATCAGGTAGGCCGCCAGTGTAACAGCCGGCAGCACGATGTATTCAATACCACCGAAACCGCCTACCGGCAGGATGTGCCAGTTCACCGAAAATATCACGATCAACATCAGGCCCAGCCAGAACGCCGGCATGGACATCCCGAACAGGGCCAGGATCGTGACCAGGTTATCCATCCAGGTATAGGGCCTGACCGCCGCCACAATTCCGGCGGGAATCCCCAGGATACAGGCAATGAGCGTCGCAACCAATGCCAGCAGTACCGTATTGACCAGGCGAGGCCTGA
Source organism: bacterium (assembly GCA_029940215.1). Taxonomy (GTDB): domain Bacteria; phylum SAR324; class SAR324; order XYD2-FULL-50-16; family XYD2-FULL-50-16; genus JAHJRI01. The sequence continues at coordinate 10,199 of JAOZRE010000118.1, forward strand.
TCTCCTCGGTCACCGGGTTCTGGGTGCGGGTGGAATTGCCCAGATCCAGGACCAGTAAGCGGGTCATAAATATCTTGTACTGAACGATCACCGGTG
>JAOZRE010000118.1:10304-12400 GCA_029940215.1 bacterium
TCCAGTCCCAACTGGTGCCGGATGAGCTCAATCTCTGTATCCGTTGCCGTTTGCCCCGCAATCACCTGGGCCGGATCCCCGGGCAGCGCCCTCAGGATAAAAAACAGAAACAGGGTGATCCCCAAAAGCACCGGGATCGTCGAGATCAAACGCCCGATAAAATATCTAGCCATGTTACCGTTTCCCCTGTTTCATTGTTTCACAATACGTATCCACTAGCGATAGGTCATATACTGCGGGTAGCACTTCTCATGAGACAATACCTGGATTCCCTTGTATTTAGAGGAATATGCAATGGAAAAGGCCTCCGTGTGCAGCCAGATGACCGGCGCATCGTCCCATAGCAATTGTTGCGCTTGTTTATAGAGGGCCTTCCGCTTGTTCTTGTCTGTTGTGCTGCGCGCCATATAGGTCAACCCATCAAATTTCTTGTTGGCGTAAAACGTCGAACCCAGGCCTCTCGGTGGATGAACATAGGAACTGAAATACATGAAGGTCATGAAATCAGCATCGTAATAAGGGGCTCCCCAACCCATCAGGAATAGCTGTAGCTCAGATTTGTCCTTCGGTTTCATGGTCATGCCCATATAGGTCGGCCAGTCATAAGTCCGCAGCTTGGCCTTTACCCCGATATTCTGCAGGTAGGCCTGCACGGTTTCTGCAACTTGCTTATCGTAGGTATAGCGACCGACCGGACTGATCAGGCTGATTTCCGTATTCGGAGGAAAATTGGCCTTCTTCAGCAACGCCTTGGCCTTTTCGGGATTGTAGTCATACTGGTTTTCCATTTTTGAGTAACCAAACATTGACGGCGGCATGGTACTGTCCAGGGGCTTGGCAATTCCGAAAAGGATCCGTTCCGTGATGGCTTTTTTGTCGATGGCGTAGTTTAAGGCCTGCCTGAAATACTTGTTCTTGGTCCATCCTTTCTGTGTATTCATCCCGATGAAGATCATCCGGGTGCTGAGCGGCCGGGCAACCTTGAAATTCGGGTCGGCTTCCAAAGACTTGATATCCGGGGGAGACGGGGAATAGGAGATATCGAGCTCTCCGGATCGCAGCATGGCAATGCGGGTCGCACTTTCCGGAATGATCATGTAGATGATTTTATCCACGGTGGGACGTTTTCCCCAGTAGTTCTTATTGCGCACCAGGACAATCCGCTCTCCCTTGACCCATTCCACCAACTTGTAGGGACCTGCTCCCACGTGTTCTTTGCGAAGTCGATTGATATCATAGGGTTGCGTCGCCTTAAGTGACATGGCTGCTCCCAATGCTGTTACCTGATCCAGAGGAGCAAATACTGCTTTGAGATTGTACCTGACCGTATAGGGATCTACGACATCAACACTCTTGATGGCCGCCAGTAAAAACCGGAAGGGTGCTCGGATTTTCGGATTCAACTGCATATCAATATAGTTCTTGTGGCTGTATGCATTGAAATCAGACCCGTCGGTGAACTTAACCCCTTTGCGCAGTTTGAGCGTGAAGGTTTTTCCATCCGCGGAATACCCCCAGGAGGTCGCCAGGTTGGGCGTCAGTTCACCATTTTCACCATACTGCAAGATCGGACCATAAATCAGCTGAGAAATATTGAATGGTATCATAGTGGTAATTTGGAAGGGAACCAGTGTATCAGGATCAATTCCGATTCCGATCCTCAGTACCTTGATGTCCTTGCCCCAAACTGCGGCCGGCATTATTCCCATGCAGATCACCAGAGCTATTCCGACCAACAGCATCAAATGACGTTGTTTTTTAATTGTCGGATGTTGACGCTTCAATAAGTTGCTTGACATCTATCTTCTCCGTTAAAGGGTATCGAATCTTTATCCTTCTACACAATGAATAGATTTATAATGACATGTCTTATCGTTTTTCCAGGCATCGTCAGCCAGGGGCTAATGAAGGGATAGTCCCCACAATACGCTGGAATGAGGGTAGAGAATTACAGCATGCATTGTCAATGTTCTTTCTGTATATGTGAAGCATTACGGATTCAGCATCGACAACTAGTACAGTGTATAACTTAATAATTCGCATAATATAAAATTTGTGCTATAGTTGTCTTCAACAAACAGGGAGGACAACATGGC
>JAOZRE010000483.1 GCA_029940215.1 bacterium
AGAAAAAAAGAACAATTATAATTATGGGTATTTTGTTTTGCTTTATTCTGGCGGTGCCCATAAGCCTGAAAGTGATAAAATGGAAATCTGAAAATCGAGGGGTCATCGTCAACCATTGGCGGGTAAGCTTCAGGACCGGAAATTTCGGTAACAATTATCTACTGAGAGCGGCTATTGCCGTCCACTCTCTGGGAAATGCCATACCCGAGGAAGCCATGTTTTTTCACGGCTTTTTTGACCACACGGGTGAAAAACTAAACGGAGAAAACAGCTATAAAATACACTTTAATGCGAATCAGCTGCCACCGACAAATGCGTTCTGGTCGGTGACGCTATATGATACGGATGGTTACCTGGTTGACAATTCACTAAACAAGTATTCCTTGAGTGATAGAAATCCCGACCTGAAATTTAATGAGGACGGATCTTTAGACCTGTTTGTACAAAATCAAAAACCTGCTGAAAGTAAAAGAACCAATTGGTTACCGGCTCCGAAAGACGAATTTACGCTGACACTGAGGGCTTATCTGCCTAAAAAAGAGCTTCTGGACTTAAAATGGGAAATACCTCCCATTGAAAAAGTCCATAAATAATCGAACGGATAAAAAAATGAATACTTCAACACAAAAAAATATGGCCCTGTTCGGAATAACCGTATTGATAACAGCTGCATTGTCAATCCTGCCGATGATATATTTTGCACCCCGGATCATCATGCTGGGGGCTCAGTATAAGCTTACGAATACCGATACCATCACAAACGAAGGCAAGGCGCCGCTTAACAGTATTAGTCATACCCATCGATATCCCACAGCTAAGGACCGGATTATTGTTCGCATGAACACCGATACCTTCTACTCCTCTGGCTGGTTTCAGCTTGAAGATGAGCCTTTTATTGTACATGTGCCTAAAATCGATGACAGGTATTTCTCGCTTCAGCTGAATGACGTCTGGACAAATGCGTTTGCCTACATCGGGAAGCGTGCGACCGGGACTGAAGAGGGCTACTACGCTATTGTCTCCCCTGACTGGAAAGGGGAACTGCCAAAGAGTATTCAAAAAATTACAGCACCCACTAATTTAATCTGGGTAATAGGCAGAACCATGTTTTTCGGTGAAGATGACATGAAAAAGGTAAAATCCATCCAGGAACAGATAACATTTACACCTTTAAGCCAGTTTTCAGCCCAGTAATAAGAATTTTTGAATCGGGGAATGCATAACTGTTATTCTCGCGATAACGTCTGCTAATATCTTAGAAGAGTGAATGACCATGGAAGAAAAATTAAAAAGACGGGATTTTTTGAAAAACTCAGCTCTCTACGGCTCTTTATTAGCGACGGGGGGATTAACCGGCCTGGCGGGATGTTCCGGGGATGATCCCTACTATAAAAAAGGTGCTTTTACGTTGAAAGACAACAACACCGGGAGTGCCTTGAAAGTAAACGATCCTCAGGCGCCAAAACCCAATATTGTTTTCATTTTTACCGACGACCAGGGTTATGGGGATTTAAGTTGCTATGGCAGCAGATCGGTCAATACGCCCCACATGGATCAGATTGCTGCCAACGGTGTAAAATTTACAGATTTTTACGCCTGCAATGCCCTTTGTACGCCATCACGTCTGGGGCTTTTGACGGGTCGCTACCCTCAAAGGGGCGGACTGCCCTGGATTCTTCGACCTGAACCGAATTTTAAAAGCAAAATGATTACCAGGCTCGGGCAGGCTCTGGGAGATCTTGGTGTTGTCGATGTGGGCGCAGCTCCTAAACTTAAAGGGATTCCCGGTGATGAAATCACAATCCCTGAGGCTTTGAAAAATGCAGGTTATCGGACTGGCATGGTCGGCAAATGGCATCTGGGGGATTTCACATCAAAGCCGGAATTTTTCCCCACCCGTCACGGTTTTGATTACTACTATGGCGTTCCCTATGCCAACCGCATGGTGCCGTTCCCCATGTATCGCAATGAAGAATGCATTATCGATCATATTAAGGACCAATCCAAGATTACCGCCATGTATACCAAAGAAGCCATAGAATTTATCGAAAAACCAAAAGAGGAGCCTTTTTTCCTGTACCTTGCTCATACCTTTCCCCATGAACCGATTTTCGCCTCGGAATCATTTAAAGGAAAATCCAAAGGCGGATTATATGGCGATGTGATCGAAGAGTTGGACTGGAGTGTTGGAGAGATAATGAACTGCCTGAAAAAAAATGGCTTGGAAGAGAATACCCTGGTGATGTTTGCCAGCGATAACGGACCGATAGTTAACGGCAGTACCGGAGGATTTCGGGGATCCAAAGGCCTCAGTTTTGAAGGCGGTTTCAGGGTTCCCTTTCTGGCTCAATGGCCGGGACAAATTCCCAAAGGAAGCGTTTGTCGGGAACCGACGATGAATATAGACATTTTCCCCACACTCCTGACATTGGCAGGCGTTCAACAACCTCAGGACAGGACCATTGATGGTAAAAATATTTTCGGTCTGATGACAGGAAAGGAAAAAATGTCACCCCACGATGCACTTTTTTTCTACCACCATAACGAGCTGGAAGGGGTACGGTCCGGAAAATGGAAGTACTTCCGCTATGTAAATACCTACCAGTATCCAAACGCCCTTGATAAGCCACACACCCTACTGGGGAAATTGGGGAAAGGCGCAAATGGCGAATCAACAAAATGGCCGATACTGTTCGATATGGAAATTGATCCGTTTGAACGATATAATCTGATGCAGACTCTTCCAAAAATCGGAGATCGATTGCTGGGTAAAATGGAAAAGTGGGAGACCCAGATGGACAAGAATCCCAGGGGATGGCTAAGTTGATCCAGTTTCACTACATGGAATAGCACACTTAGATGTAACTATGCACCTCTTTCAATTCTATTATATGATGATCATGACTTTGATCCCATGGAAAAGCATTTAGGATTAAAAGTGATTACCCCCAAAATCCTCCAATAGAATCCATATGCTTTTTTACCTAGTGCCGGATATTTAGAACATACCGAGGCAGATTGGATTTTTTACCCTTCCTAAGTGGTCAGTGTTGAATTGAATAATCAATTCCACAGCCACTCTAATTTACAAGCCCGTCTAGAGGGGACGAACCCAAACAGCAATTTCGCGAATATCATCGTTAATTGGATTCATGTCCTTATTTTTATGTTAACTAATCCTACATTGTCTGGCGGCAGTGGGTTTCCCGGGTGAAGAAGAGGAGGCAGAGTGCAACGCCCACCCAGGCAATCATCAACGAAAATCCTGCCTGGTAAGCTTCCAGAC
>JAOZRE010000484.1 GCA_029940215.1 bacterium
TCTCGCTGCGCTGTATCCCTTTTCTTCCTGATCGTCGAGGTCCCGCTCCCCATGCCCGGCCAGGAAATACACTTTCTTCGACTTTATCCCCATCACTTCCAGCAGGGCACCGGTGAAATCCTGCTCGTTGATTCTGGCGACGGGCTTTTGCCGTTTTTCGCTGATGAACAGAAGGGTGCCGTTCCGCCGGATATTGTATTTTCTGGCATCGGCCGGTTTGGTCTCGGGATCAATAAAGCGGAAATTTAAATTCCGGTTGAAAAAGCGGTATTCCTCCAGCAGGTATCGGGCCCGCTGCTTTTCCGCGCGGTATTGAGGCAGGTTTGGATAGAAAGCCAGTACCTCAACCGGCGTTTTCAAATTCTTAACCGTGTTGATGGTTTGAGGTGCCAATGTGAACTGGTTGGAGGCCGTCAGATCGAAACGTCTGTGTTTCAAAACACCGAGATAATTGGCCACCAGAACGATGGCCAGAAACACCAGAATCATCAAAGCGGAGTTGATTCCGTAGCGGCCACGTTTTCCGATCAGAAATTCCCAAATCTGCCGAACCGACAACGAAACGAAATAGAGCAGCAGAGCGGCTCCGAGTATCAGCAAATAGAAAACGGCTTCCGTCAGCTCCGGCAAAAAGAACTGCACCAGCGCAGCGAAGACGATACTGACGATTCCCAGAATAGCGGCCAGAAACTTGAACGGCACCAGCAAATCAATAATCTGTTTCACTTATCTCCATCTCCTTGTTTCGAGTGAGCGGATGGTCAAAAACAGAAACAACAACATGATGCTCAGGTAGTATAGGACGGCGTTGGTATCGACGATGCCGCGCCCGAAAGCTGAAAAATGGTTCGAGACGGAAATCCGGTTCAAAACAGCGGCGGCGGTTTCTCCGACCATGGGAGAAGCGCGGCCCACGAACCAGAAGGCAAGGATAATAACGCTGCCGACGACGTAGGCCGCAATCTGATTCGATGTCAAAGAAGACGCGAACAGACCGATGGCGATGAAGGCGGAGCCGAGCAGTAGAATGCCGAGATAGCCGCTGAAAATCGGACCCCAGTCCGGTTCGCCGAACCAGGCCAGCAGTGCCGGATAGTAGAACGATACGATCAGCATAACACCGAACATGCTCAAAGCGGCCAGATACTTGCCAAGGATGACTTCGAAGTCCCGTACCGGTGCCGTCATCAACAGCTCCATCGTTCCCAGTTTCTCCTCTTCAGCCATCAGGCGCATGGTCAACGCCGGAGACAGAAACAGCAGAAAAAAACTGGACCATCCCAGGAAACCCTGGATCGAGGTTTCCAGATAGGTGACCGAACTCCAGCCGAAACCGTATCCCGCGATGATCAAAAAGGCCGCCGTAATCAGATAGGACCACGGAGACCCGAAGTAGGACGTCAGTTCTCTGCCGGCGATGGTGGTAATGTTTCGCATGGGTCAATCCTGTTTCGTCATGGTGAGTTTCAGGAAGATCTCCTCCAGGCTCATTTCGGAGACCTTCAATCCCAGAAGGCTGAAGCCGGCCGATACAACGGCCGAGGTAAGTTCGTCGCGGATATCCCTTCCCTTCCGACATTCAACCTGATACTTACGGACATCGCCTTTTCCGGATACGACGACTTTTTGAACACCCTCAATGCTGTTCAACGTCTGTTCGACCGCCTCGACTGCACCCTTGATCTCCATCTCGTAGATTTGAACCCCCCTCATCCTGGCCGAAAGATTTTTGGCGGAGTCCTGTACGACAATACGCCCCCTGTCGATGATGAGCACTTTCTGGCAAATCATACTGATTTCGTGCAGGATATGACTGCTCAAGATAACGGTATGGTCTTTACCCAGTCTCTCAATGAGTTTGCGGATCTCGACTACCTGTCTGGCATCGATGCCGATAGTAGGTTCATCGAGGATCAGTACCTTGGGTTCGTGCAGAATCGCCTGGGCGACTCCCACCAGTTGTCTGTAACCTTTGGAAAGCTTGCCGATATGGGTGGCCGCGTATTGTTCGATCCGACAGGTCTTCAATACCTCTTTGATGCGACTCTCCCGGTATTTGCGGGCCATTCCACGCAGAGATCCGAAAAATTTCAAGTAGGATTTTACGGTCATATCCGTGTACAAAGGCACCGTTTCCGGGAGATAGCCGATGTGCCTTCTGGCGGCAACGGATTGAGTGTGGATATCGATATCGTTCACTTTGACCGTTCCGGAAGACGGCGGCATGAATCCGGTCAATATCCGCATGGTGGTGGTTTTACCGGCACCGTTCGGCCCCAGAAAACCGACGATTTCCCCACTGTCCACTTTGAAACTGACGTCTTTTAGCGCCGCGAAATCGCCGTAGTTTTTGTTGAGATTTTCAACTTCGATCACTTAATTCCTAAAAGATATAATGTGAAGGATGGGCACTCGCATATCCATTGTATAAAAACAAAAAAGATATCGCTTTCCAATGTCATTTGGCCACTGTTAATAGCAATAGATATGCCAGGCAATGGGGCCACCCTCCGGCATGGTGATGTAATACGTTGATATATCTATTAATTTACCACGAATACAACCATCTATTATTTCATAAAAAGCCTGAAAACAGTCCGTGTAATTAGAAAATCAACCCGGGCACTGTCTAGTAAAACAGAACTAGCTGTTTTATTAGACAGTGCCGTTAAATAAAACATTGTTTTAAGCGCAATATAAAAAGTGTTGAAAAAAGCTACAAAGGACGATTAACAGTTGCATTGCGTTGAAAAACCCTAATTATGGCGTTACATTACGAGACTAATCAAGCAGTTGACGCCAAATAAGGAGGTTCAAAGTGCATCATAAGAATATCAAAGTGACAGTAAAAAGACGATTGAAAAAAGATCACCCGGATTGGCGACGTTTAACCAAAAAAAGCTCTGGTCGAACAGATTACCGAAGCGGTGCATTTTTTTGTTGCTGTTTCTAAACACTTTTTCGAAGTAGGCTTCCACCTCCGTACCGACTTCGATGGACTCGTAATCTTCAGTGACGACGGAAAATGATAGGAAATTGGTTTTTTGAAGTCAAGAGCTTTTTCAAGATTTGGATTTGAAAATGGGAATTTGAGTTGCAAAGATGAAGGTTTTGTATAATTTGTTGGGAGATATGCTGTTTTTCTTTGAAAAATGGAACCTCAATCCGTGGCGGTTTTGACAGGTGACGGATATAGTGTCCAGGGGCATTAACTCGCCAAGAAAGTGGAACATTGCCAGCAGACTCTCCTCAAATGTGCTTCCCCGGGCTATAGCCG
>JAOZRE010000485.1:0-1469 GCA_029940215.1 bacterium
AAATACAGATAGGTTCATCGGATATGTTACCGCTGGTAGCAACAAGCGGACGGCCCACTTCGGACATTAGTATATGGTGCAACGGCGTATAGGGCAGCATCACACCCAGGGTTGGATTTTCGGGCGCCACAACCGGTACAACCTGTGACAGACCATTATCTTTTCTCCTTTCCAGAATGACGATAGGGGCCTCTGATGAACAAAGCAACCGCTCTTCGAAAGGATCAAGCCGGCATACCTGCCTGACTGTTTCAACGGAATCCATCATCACAGCAAAAGGCTTTTCATTCCGTCTTTTATGGGATCTCAGGTGATTGACGGCCTCCGCATTGCCAGCATCAACCATCAGTTGAAAACCCCCGATTCCCTTCAAGGCGATAATCGCCCCAGAACTCAGTTTATCTGCTATCAGCAAAAGCGCATCGTGCCCCTCTGCCATAGATTCACCCTTTTCATCCCAGGCCATCAGCTGAGGTCCGCAATCAGGGCATGCATTCGGTTGGGCGTGAAACCGTCGGTCTTCCGGATTTTCATATTCCGCCCGACACTGATCACACATCTTGAAACGTGCCATGGTTGTCAGGGGACGATCATATGGCAGAGATTGAATAATGGAGTAACGGGGTCCGCAGAGGGTGCAATTGGTAAAGGGGTAACGATATCTTCTATTGTCAGGATTTTTTATCTCCGCCAGGCAGGCGGGACAGGTGGCGATGTCCGGTAGCACCAGGACGGATTTGGTTCCTTCCTCCCGACTTTGTTTGATGGTAAAACCACAATAGTCAACCGGATCGAGAAACAACGACTCGAAACTCTGAATGAAGGCCGGGCCAGGCTTCTCTTTCTGGATACGAAGAATGAACCGATCAAGGGCAGGTTTATCAGCCTCTACTTCGATGAAAACCCCCTGGGAGGAATTCAAAACCCAGCCTGCTAACTTCATTTCCAGAGCCAGCCGGTATATAAAGGGTCTGAAGCCGACTCCCTGGACGGCACCCTGAATAACAATTCGCAAGCGGCTGATTTGATTCATGTTGGAAAAATAATGATAACGAACAACAATCAGGCAGGACCTTTGGAAATCTGACCCTTACTGGTAAACCAGTCATAAAAAGCCTGCAACCCTTCACCCGATTTAGCCGAGACCGGAAAAATGTTGATCTGTGGATTAACCTTTTGGGAGAGGGCGATACAGTTTTCGAGGCTGAAATCGAGAAAGGGAATCAGATCAATCTTGTTGATCAACAGCACGTCAGCTGTCAGCAGCAGATCCGGATACTTGACCGGTTTGTCCTCTCCTTCAGGCGCACTGATAATGGCCACCTTCAGGTCCTCACCCAGATCGTAGGCGGTTGGGCATACCATGTTTCCCACATTCTCAATGACCAGCAGTCGGGTCCCCTCCAGGTCGATCTGATGAAGCGCGTGGTGAATCATGCTTGCATCGAGATGACAAGCCGCCCCCGTAT
>JAOZRE010000485.1:1479-3275 GCA_029940215.1 bacterium
CCCGTATTTATCTGTACGGCTCTTGCACCGGCATTGACAATCCTCCGGGCGTCATTATCTGTCTGCTGATCACCTTCGATCACAGAGATCTGCAGAGACGCTCCATATTCCTGGATCAATTTTTCAAGCAGAGCTGTTTTACCCGAACCCGGAGCGCTGATCCAGTTCATACTGAATATGCCCTTCGATTTCAGGTGTTCACGATTATGCTCGGCAAGCTGATTATTCTTGCTCAGAATATCGCGTTGGATGGTAATCTCTCTTCCCCCATCGTGGTCCATATGTTGCTTTTGATCACCATGACCGTGTGCGCCATGGTGTGTATGATCATGATGGTGGTTTTCCATTTTCTGACCATTAATGGTCACATCTCCCTTTTCCGAACATCCGCATTCCAAACACATCAGTCCACCTCAATTGATTCGATTCGTAATTCCTGACCGGAGATTATCTTTCCAAAGTTTCCACATTTGTCACACACAAGAAATTCAGTACAGTCAAACTGATGGCCGCATGATATGCATTCTCCCCTGTATGGAATAAAATGAATGGTCAACTGAGCACCATCAGCCATCGAGTTCCTGGTAACCGTTTCAAATGCAAACTCCAGGGCGTCTATCACAACACCCGATTTTGCGCCCACCTCCAGCGAAATTCGCTGGATTTTCTCGGCATTATGTTTCCTGGCCTCCTCAATGGCCAGATCCAGGATACTCATCATGATTGATACTTCGTGCACAGCTCTTATATCTCTTTAAATGGTTATTTCAGGCAAACATGACAAACAAATTTTCGTCAGCCAGGAAGCAATTTTCTGCCGGAATCAGCAGATTCTTGGTAACTGATCACCAGCCGGCATGTCAATCAGTCGTTTGGTCCCGATGCGGGTTTTCAAAACCACTCTTCCAGGGTGATCTGCCTTAACTCGCCCGATAATGGATGCCTCACTCCCCTCCGGATATTTTTTCATCTCAGCCAGCACACGCTCAGTGTCCCCTGCGGGTGCAAATACCATGACCTTCCCCTCGTTCGCAATGTACAGGGGATCGATACCCAGCATATCACTGGCCGCTATTACCTGCTCGTTGATCGGGATTTGGGCCTCCTCAATTTCAATCCCGACATTAGCTGCTTCAGCTATCTCATTCAAGGTTGCGGCAACCCCCCCGCGCGTCGGGTCCCTCAGTACATGGACATCAGGAACAGCCGTCAATACCCCCTGGACCATGTGATTCAAGGCCGCAGAATCGCTGATGATATCGGAATCAAATTCGATCCCCTCTCTTCTGGACATCACTGCGATGCCATGGTCAGCAATGGACCCGTTAATAATGATCCCGTCCCCTTCAACCGCATTTTTCGGCGATATGTGAATACCAAGATCCAGCTGCCCTATGCCGGCGGTGTTGATAAAAATGCCATCCGCACTTCCTCTTTCAACGACCTTTGTATCCCCGGTGACAAGCATGACCCCAGCTTTATCAGCTGCAACCTTCATCGAATAGACGATGGTTTTCAGGTCCTCCATATCAAAACCCTCTTCCAGAATAAAACCGGCAGACAGGTACAGTGGGCGGGCTCCACACATGGCAATGTCATTGACAGTCCCATTCACTGCGAGGTCACCGATGTTTCCCCCGGGAAAAATATACGGATTAACCACATAACTGTCAGTGGAAAAGGCAAAACGGCTCCCTCCCATTTCCAGAATGGCTCCATCATGGGCTTCCGCCAGTAGGGGGTTGTTGAACTGTGCCAGAAAAACCTGCTGAAAGAGCTCAGAGGATGCTTTTCCT
>JAOZRE010000486.1 GCA_029940215.1 bacterium
GTTGTTATCAACGTTGATCTTTTCGAATGTCTTGCACTGATTACCTGGAAAAAGAGATTCGACCCCTGAAGACCCAAAGGAAGATATCCGAGCTCGTCAATCGCCAAAAATTCCGGGGATTGATAATAATGCAGTTTCTTCAACAATGATTTATCCGCATCTGCGGCAACCAGCTGATTGATCATATCCATGGCAGAGGTAAATAGAACCTTCTTTTGAGCTTGGGTCGCCGCAAAGGCGATGGTTTTGGCTAACAAGGTCTTACCGGTACCTGGATTGCCTATCAGGATGATATCTTTTTTCTCATTGATAAACTCCTGCGACATCAAAGAAAGAATCCTGCTCTTGTGATTCTTGCGGGAAGGGTGGTAATTGAAGTCAAACTGGTCGATGGTGGGTTTCTCTCCCAGCTTCGATTGTTTATATCGTAGATTGATCCTGTTTTGTCTGCGTCTTTCCAGTTCATGGTCGAGTAGCTGTTCCAACACCTGTAAAGAAGACCAGTTGTGATTTTCAGACAGATCGAGGGTCTGTTGCAGGTTCCCCGAAAACGACGATAGAGACAGGGCATTGCATTTTTCGATGATTGTATCGATCATGTTTCCTCCAAAGCTATTTTCGTTTTAAAATGAGCGCATCGTATTCTTCCAGGCTGGGTTCACTGAGCTGAATCCGGTTTAAAGCTTCGTTCTTCATCTGGACGGGCGGATGGTCGGTTTCAGGTGTCATTTCCTGATAAAGAATGTTCTCGATATAATCGGCACCGAAAGCACCATATCTAAGCGCTTTTAAGATTGCCCAGGAGAGGGATCCGGAACCGTACTGATCTTTTAGAGATAACAAACGAGCAATGCTTTTTTTGATCGGCTGATTGCTCTGGACAAGCCCGTCCAGGTACTCTCTGAACTCATCTCCCAGTGCCCTAAACAGAGCTGTTTGTTTCGACTCTAAAAAGCGGCGCTGTTTTTTCATGGCCTTTTCAACGTGGTTTGGTATTTCAATTCGCTTTTTTTTCTCCCAGCACCTCAAGTGGGTGGCGATCAGCCGACTCCTAAAAAACAGTTGAATGGTTTTCTGGTCAGCTTTGAGGGTCAACTGCTTTCCGATACACCAGGGGGGAACTGTATAGGCATTGGAATCGAAGCGAACACAGAAGTCTTTGTATACCTGGACGGTAAGGACTTCTTTGTAGATATCGGTCACCCCTTCTGGCAAAGGCCTTAATTGCAGGTTTGACGCTCTTTGCTGGGGAGTTTGGCCGGTTGTTTGGTGAACTCGCCGGTTCGCGATGTCATCCAACCACTGCAGCACTTGGCCTTGAGTATCATCCAGGTTTTTAAAACTTCTCAGCGGGAAAAAATTCCGTCTCAGGTACTGGATACTTCTTTCAATTTTGCCTTTTTCAAAAGGCGCCCGGACATTACAGGCCCACGGGGAAATTTTGTAGGGAAGTAAAAACTTTAAAAAGGCGTCGTTAAAACGAATGACCTTTGCACTGCGCTCGATCACCGCAGTGGTCATGTTGTCGACGACCAGTTCAGAAGGAGTACCTCCGAAATAGCAAAAAGCATTGAATAGACACTGATGGAGAGTGTCCTGTTTTTGGGAATGGGTGAACTCGACATACAGCTTCCGGCTATAGGACTCGATCACGGCTAAGGCGTAGAGTTTTCTGTTAACATCACCATAACAAAGGCTGCCGAAATGGCCCCAGTCCACCTGCATCTGTCTGCCAGGTTCCGACTCGAAACGGACGTATGGCTGCCTGGTTTTGATTTTTGTCCGTACCTTTTTCAGGTAACGCCGAATAAGAGAAACCTCGCCTGTAAATCCGGCTGACTGTAGTTCCCTGAGAATGACCGTGGCTGAGATATCTGAGCATTCCTTGATGATTTCATCAATCCGCTCTTTATAGTCATCCAGTTTAGAGACCCGTTTTTTTCTGGGGCCACAAGTAGCCTGTGGATTCGTGAAGTATTTAGCAACTGTATCCTTGTTGATACCAAGCATACCTGCCACCTTTCGGTTCGATAGGCGGCGGTTCTTCAGTCGGTGGATTTCGAAAATAGTCTGCTGATCAATCATCTGTTTCTCCCTGTAACGATCTGAGAATTTTAGAGGCTGGATTCTCCACCGTTCCGCTGCCATGAAAGACAGGCCTGTTCGGAAGATCCAACACCTGGACAAAAGGAGGTTCGAAAACGATCAGGTCTTTTTCAATCAACAACCCCCGGGACTGATGCAGTTCATCCACGCCAAGACCCACCTGACGCATGATGGATTCATCTCCGTAAAAGGACATGCCGAATCGATCAGACACCAGTACAAGGAAAAAATACAGGAGCAATTCAGTGTGATTTAGCGTAGCAAAAAACCTGTCATTTAAAAAACGGTGGGGAATAAAGCTGAATCCGCCTTTGATACGGCGAATTCTTCTGATATTTAAAACCGGGATATCTGACATGGCAACCTCCTATTAGAGAGTTTTGATCAGGTTACCTGTTTTATTTGCCCAAATCGATCAAGTCCTTCTTTGCAATTATAAAAAACCTTCGACTCCAGGTCGCATAGTTTCTTTAATATCAGTAATTTGAACCATTAACGCGTCCATCTTTGCAACAGAAGGCACCAACCAGAAAGTACCTGAGATACCGGTTTTATTGAACTTTAACGCGTCCATCTTTGCAACGTTTTTGGATAAACCGCCCTCGTCCAAACATGCTTTTTTCTTTTTCTGCCTTTGATAACGTACCTTCTGCAGGATTCTGTTTCTTTCAACCTGTCTTGGTGTTTTTTTGTACTGCTTCTGGTAATCAGGATTCTCCTCTGCCCAGGTTTTCTGAGAATCTCTCCTGTTGGCCCTATAATCCGGATCAGTTTTTATCTTTTGACTTTCCCACTTTGTCTTTCGTGCTCTCTGACAGGCCGGTTTGCCACAGTACTCTTGTTTTGGATTTCTGCTGCTTGCCACTACCGATTCTCCGCAGTGGGCACAATCAATTCTCTTCACCGTCTCCTCCCTGAAATGACTGAAAAAAGATCAGTCAATAAGATAGCAAGGAAAGTTCCTGGAAAAAGAAAAGTGGAATGATTGAGGGGGGACAGAATTAAAGAAGTAGAGCTGAAATGAAGTCTGAAGAAGGACGGAAGGAAACTGACCGGGAATAAAAAAACAAGAGGGAATCAAATAAAACCAAATGACCTAAAACCAAATGAATGAAATGACCCAGAATCAAATACTTGAAATCGACCTAGAAATTAAATCCTGA
>JAOZRE010000119.1:0-8414 GCA_029940215.1 bacterium
TGAGCCAGTCATCAATTGCATTCAGGAAGGATTTCTGTCCACGAATGATGGCATCAACTTCTGCCAGTTGCCAGGTGATCGCAATTCCGAAAATCGCCAGCATCAGTATAAACCATCTATTCAGAACCCCAATCTCGGGATGGTGGTCGCGAAAAAACAAGAAAATGGAAAACCCGACCGCCAGAATCATGCTGATCAACGCAATAACCGCGTATATATTTCCGGCGATATCCTGCCTGAATTTTCTTTTCATATCAGCGATGATAAAATCCAACGATCCTGCATTGGTAGAGATAAACCACTGTTTCTTGTCGGATTCGGACATCAACTGAATTCGATCCAGCAGTTTATCCAGGCCGGAGATTGCAGGCCATTGTGACGCAGGACCGTTAGGGTCGGCGGACGCCATCTTCAACAGGTGACGCGTGATTTCCGGCTCCCCGCTCCAGAAATGACGGCCTGAAACAATAATGGGCAGCGACTGGGCGTACGGGATGCCAAGTTCAATCAGGGCACCCAGGTATAGTTTTCCCCCTTCCGGATCGGCTGTGTTCAGGGAGAGAATGGTCAATCGATCCCCAAGGCTTTTTTTTATATCCGGAAGTGTCTCTCGATGAAGTTTTTTGCACGTTTTACAGTCCGGCTTATAGAAAAAAATGGCTTTATACTGAAGATGTGATTCTGCTGTCGTGCTGGCCAGGATTACTGGGGCCAGCAGGATGAAGAAGAATGACAGGAAGATCTGAATACGTGCAGCGGTTTTCATTACGTGATAAGAATCGGACGTGAAGATGTCAAAGAATCTGAGACAGAAATAGTTTGGTTCGATCCTCTACCGGATTGGTGAAAAAATGTTCGGGGTTGCCCACTTCAATAATTTTTCCCTCGTCCATCATAATAACGGTGTCAGCGACCTCCCTTGCAAATCCCATTTCATGTGAGACAACAACCATCGTCATCCCTTCTTTGGCCAGGGTCAGCATCACATCAAGTACTTCACCCACCATCTCAGGATCAAGAGCGGAAGTTGGTTCGTCAAACAACATGATTTTTGGGTCCATTGCTAATGCGCGAGCAATGGCAACCCTCTGCTGTTGACCGCCAGAAAGCTGTGACGGGTAGACGTGGGCTTTTTGTTCGATGCCGACTTTTTTCAGCAGGTAGTCCGTTTTCTCGTTTGCGTCTACTTTGGAACGTTTCCGAACTTTTTGTTGTGCAAGGTTGATATTATCCCTGACCGATTTGTGAGGAAAGAGGTTGAAGGATTGAAACACCATCCCCACCTCAGCCCTGATCTTGTTGATGTTGGTTTTGATGCTGGAAATATCGACATCGTCGATATATATTTTGCCTGAATCGATGGTTTCAAGTTGGTTAATGCAACGCAACAGCGTTGATTTTCCTGACCCGGATGGGCCAATGACAACGACCACTTCACCCTGCTTCACTTCATGGGAACAGTGATCCACTGCCTTGACGATATGGGTTCCAACGATAAAAGTTTTGCTTATATTTTCTATTTTAATCACTGACGGCAAATCTCCTTTCAATGTAGCGAACCAGCATAGAGAGCGAAAACGTTAACACCAGGTACATTACTGATATTGTGAAAAATACCTCAAAAGTGGCAAATGTCGATGTGCTGATCTCTCGTGCTGCTTTGGTAAGGTCGGTAATCGCAATGACTGAAACCAGTGACGAATCCTTGATCAACGAAATAAACTGTCCCGCAAGGGGGGGCATCGTTCGCTTAAAGGCCTGGGGCAGGATAATATAGGTCATGGTTTGGAGATAGTTCATCCCCAGCGAACGCGCTGCTTCCATCTGTCCCGCGTGAATAGACTGTATTCCTGCCCTGATGATCTCTGCGACATAAGCTCCTGCAAAAAAGGAGAGAGCCAATGTGCCAGCTGCAAAACGACCGAACCCCAGTACCGTGCCCAGAAAAAAGTAGAATATGAATAATTGAACCAGTAGCGGAGTACCCCGGATGATTTCCACATAAATCGTCGAAAGTCCCTTGATTAACGGATTTTTCGATATCCGGGAAAGACCGGCAAACAGACCGATAAGCAGACCCAAAACACTGGAGTAGAGGGATATTTCCAGGGTGGTAATCAACCCAATTATCAATATACCCTGTGAAAACACCTCCAGCTCACCGATCTTATCTACATCCGTGAAGCGATCACCTTCCTTGAAGGTCAGACTTTCGGTCTCAACCTCAAAGGTTTCTTTTGTTCCGTCGTCGTAGTGAAGGGTAACCTCCGTAAGATCATCTTCAACTCCGTTAATACTGATTTTGCCACTTTCCGAGGCGAATTTCTCAATTTGATCGGTAAAGAAAAAATACTGTGGTATCCGGTTCCAGTACCAAATGTAATCTATCCGCTTGGTCATGACTGTCAGACCCCAAACCAGTACTACCAGTACGAAAACAAGACTCACATACCAGAAGCTTTTTTTGAAGATTTCACGTAGCATTAATCAGCCTTTGTCTCTGTTTCTAAGGGAAGTTGCCGATGGATCGTACAAAAATAACTTGGTATAATCTGTTCGCAAAAGTCCCATAAGGACTGGACATTTTGCGGACAGAATACCAAGTAGTTTTTGAGCCGACCCATAGGAATACCGCAACTGCCTGAACTATGATGAAGGTTTGTTACATCAATCTACTGAACACCCTTCAACCACTTGGAGCTTTTGAACCACTTTGCATAAATCTTGTCGTAGGTCCCGTCATTTCTCACCTGGAACATGAAATTATTCAGAAAGTTCAGAAAATCGGGATCACCTTTGCGGATAGCCCAGCCGAGTGGCTCAAATGTAAAAGGCTTTTCCAGGTGGATAACCTTACCTTTGGCTTTGCTGCTTGCCATGATGGCATTGAAAGGAAGGTCGTAGATAAATGCATCGAGGCGGCCATTAATCAATTCCAGTGTTCCTTCCTGCTCTGTTTCGTAACTCATATACTTCGCGCGGGGGATCATCCGTTTTACAGCCTGCTCACCTGTGGTACCGAGCTTGGATCCTATGGTGTATCTTTTGTTATTCAATTGTTTATATGACTTAACCTTTTTCCTCAGCTTTTTGTTCAGCAGGATGGTCTGGCCGACAGTAATATAGGGATTGGCAAAGTTAACCTTCAGGTTCCGACTCTGAGTAACTGTCATACCTGAAGCAATGATATCAAATTTTTTGGTCAGCAGTGAGGGGATGATACCTTCCCAGTTGGTGTTGATATATTTTACCTTGACACCCATCGCTTTTGCCATTGCAGCTGTCATATCCACGTCAAAACCGACGATTTTACCTTTTTTATTCCGCATCTCAAAAGGCATATAGCCCGCTTCCATTCCCACCAGAAGTGTTCCTCTTTTCTGAATGGTCTGCAGAACATCCTCTGCTGAGGCGGTTGAACTCATGGTTAAAACAAGCATTGCGCTGATGATCAGCCACATGATTTTCTTCATATCTCCCCCGAAATTAAACAGTTGGGCGCCTGAGAAGCCCGTAAACTGATGGATTTTAAAATTGATGCAGTTGCGCATCCGTATTTTGATCGAAAGATAAAAACTAACAGAATAGAGAACAGACAGCAACAACAAGTTGTTAAAAAATACTGATTGGGATAATATCATGTAACTTATTCTATTCCATGGAGTAAAAGGGCTTACAGGAGGATTTATGCCTACAAAAATCTCAGCTCCAACCATCGTTGAAGCTGCAGGTAGTAAGATAAAAAAATAATCGAGGAGTATTTTGGAAGGGTAAACACCGATACCCCCTCAGGTCAGTATAGCCCATATGAAAAGTCTGGAGGGCTGGGCAGAATCGGGTCAGAGGCAGAATTTGATGAATATACGGTGGTATTAAAAGGACGTCTGGTTGTCAAAACAGAAAATGAGGAGATAACGGTTGATGCGGGTGAAGCAGTCCTGACCGAGGCAGGAGAGTGGGTACAGTACAGTACACAGGAAAAAGGGGGAGCCGAGTATGTGGCGGTTTGTCTTCCTGCGTTCTCACCGGATACGGTTCACCGGGATATTGGCTGATCCAGGAAGACAAGAGCTATTGGTTAGAAGCAGTCCAGGAGTTCCAGCGCCAGATCTTCGGTAATCAGACCCTGAGTAATGAGCGTTTGTAGTTCGTTTAAAAAGTCAATAACATTAGTTGTATCTTCCATTTTATCTCTCCAAAAACCTGCTGCCCTAATGAATTTTCCACCTTCCGTGGTGGAAGTAGTAGTGCAGCAGTGGTTGTCTGATTTTCTTCCGTTGAAAATGACTACCTAAGGGTCGTTCCAGGACCCCGTAACCCTGATGATTGCATCACCTGGAAAGCACTCCATGTGCAGTAAATACAGTATGATAAAATTTGTCCACCTGTTATGAATCATATAATGCAATCCAAAGGCCAAACCCAATTTAACAGGTTAACGGTCTAAATCTGACCGGATTCAAGCCTGGTAGGACGGTGGTAAGTAAGAAAATCATGGATTTAAACTTTTTTTTCCGATAGCATGATAAAACTTAGACTACTTTTAGCAGTATCGAAGCCTTCTGCTTTGAACCCCTTTACTATCAAGGGAAGGTGAAATTTTTTATATCTATCTTCAAGAGGTTAATATGGGAACGGAAACGTTGGTCAGCTTTGTAAAGAAAATCGAGCTGTTTAAAGACCTGGATGATAATTCACTGTCTGTTGTTGCAGCCTGTCTGGAGGAGAGGAGCTATAAAGAGGGTGACATGCTTTTCAGCGAGAATAATCCCCGGGAGGAAATCCAGTTTATCAAAACTGGCCGTGTGCTGTTGTTTAAGAAAACCCCATACGGGGAAGAGAAGACCATGTCTTTTTTTGGCGCCTTTGATTTTCTCGGCGAAGGGGCAATCATCGATGATACGCCTCATTTCGCCTCTGCAAGGGTGCTGGAGGATACCGTTATCCACTTCATTCGCAAAGAAAAGATGATCGAGATCTTTGAAGCAAACGGTACCATTGCCATGAGTGTGTACTCCTATGTGGCTAAGGTGATTTCGAGACGAATGCGCCAGGCAAATACCCGTGTCTTAAATACCAATGTTCAGTATGAATCCGGCAGAACTCGCACTGAACACGACCTGCTCGGAGACCGTGAAGTACCGCATGAGTATTATTATGGCGTTCAGACGCTGAGAGCACTGGAGAATTTCAATATCAGCGGTGTGACGTTGAAGTTTTTTCCGGTTCTGATCGAAGCGTTCGCCAGTGTTAAGATGGCTGCTGCCAGGGCAAATCATGAGTTGGGCAACTTGGACGACAAGATCAAGGAGGCTATTGTGAAGGCCTGTGAGGAGATTCGAAATAAAAGATTGCATGAACACTTTGTGGTGGACATGATCCAGGGTGGAGCCGGTACCTCGACCAATATGAATGCCAATGAGGTGATTGCTAACAGAGCGCTCGAATTGCTGGGACACGAACGGGGCGAGTATCAGTTTTGTCATCCCAATAACCATGTAAACCTCTCTCAATCAACAAACGACAGCTATCCAACCTCTGTAAAAATAGCGCTTTTTAATGCCAATGAAGCGTTACTGGTCATTTTAAAACGGCTGATTAACAGTTTTCATTTAAAGGCCCAGGAGTTTGCGCATATAATCAAAATGGGGCGAACCCAGTTGCAGGATGCTGTTCCCATGACACTTGGACAGGCCTTTGAGGCCTATGCATCCACTTTTGAAGAGGAAATATTAAGGCTGAAGGAAAATGCCAATCTGTTTCTGGTAGTCAATATGGGGGCGACAGCTATTGGTACGGGCATCAATACAGACCCGGCTTACAGTGAAAAAGTGATGAAACACCTGAAAATGACTACGGGGCTGGATGTCAGACTGGCAGAAGACATGATGGAGGCGACCCAGGACACTGGTGCATTTGTCATGTACTCATCAGCCATCAAACGGCTGGCTATTAAGCTCTCTAAAATTTGTAATGACCTCAGGTTACTCTCTTCCGGTCCCCGGACCGGTCTGAACGAAATCAATTTGCCTAAAATGCAACCGGGATCTTCCATCATGCCTGGGAAGGTCAACCCTGTGATTCCGGAAGTCGTCAATCAGGTCGCGTTCAAGGTTATTGGAAACGATCTGACGGTTTCCATGGGGGCGGAGGCTGGACAGCTTGAACTGAATGTGATGGAGCCGGTGATTGTGCAGAGTATTTTTGAGTCTATCGAAATGTTGAAAAACGGAATCAGTGTCCTGATAGACAAGTGTATCACCGGGATCACGGCCAATGAAGAGCATATTCGGAATCAGGTTCGGAACAGTATTGGGCTGGTTACGGCTTTGAACCCAGTTCTGGGATACGAAGTGTCAACGCAGCTGGCGAAAGAAGCACTTGAACAGAACAAAGGGGTTTATGAGCTGGTTCTTGAACAAAAGTTGATGACCAAGGAAAAACTGGATAAAGTCCTGGCGCCTGAAAATATGATCAAGCCCAGGAAACTGTGATTGATTGAGAAATGGGTCAAATTGAAAATCCGCCGAGTTTGGTTTCCAGATACTCGGCGATTCCTTCACGTCCTCCTTCCCTCCCCAGGCCGCTCTCCTTCATACCACCAAATGGAGCGGCTGCAGCTGTCGGGTTGATGTCGTTAATACCGACAATACCAAACCTGAGACTTTCAAACATCCGCATGGCGCGGGAAATATCCCGTGTATAAACATAAGAGGCCAGCCCGTAGTTGGTGTCGTTTGCCATTTCCAGGACTTCCTCCTCGTTTTCGAAAGCAATAACCGGGGCTACCGGACCAAAAGTCTCCTCCCGGTAAATCAACATTTCCGGAGTCACGTCGCGGATGACGGTCGGGGCAAAAAAGAAGCCCTTGTCCATATCATTTTCTGTCAGGCGTTTTCCGCCGGAGATAATAGTGGCGCCAAGCTCCTGTGCATTTGTCACCTGCCGCTGAACCTTCTCCAACGCCGCCGCATCAATCAATGGCCCTATCTGTACACCCTTTTCAAAGCCGCTGCCAGCCTGCATTCGCGAAACCCGGGCCGACAGTTCTTCGACAAAGGGATCAATAATGTTTTTGTGCACAAATATTCGATTTGGGCTGATGCAGGCCTGGCCGGTATTCAAAAATTTCACCAGGGAGGCTCCTTTGGCTGCATGGACCGGGTCTGCATCATCGAATACGATAAAAGGGGCATGACCACCCAACTCCAGAGAAATTCGCTTCATCTGAGCTGCAGCTCCCTGGGCCAGGAATTTACCAACTCCTGTTGAACCGGTAAAAGCCAGTTTTTTAACAATCGGGTTTGTTAGAAATTCATCACCGATTGGCTTGGGATCTCGAGCTGTGACGAGATTTACCACTCCCGGAGGAATTCCGGCCTCTTCCAGAATTTTGAATATCTCAATGGCACAAAGCGGGGTAGACTCTGCCGGCTTGAGAACTATTGTACAACCTGCAGCCAGGGCAGGCGCAACCTTACGGGTGATCATTGAGATGGGGTAGTTCCAGGGCGTGACCGCAGCAACAACGCCAACCGGTTCGTGGAGGACCATGAATCGCTGATCCTTTCGGGGGGCCGGGATGATTTCTCCGTAGACCCTTTTTGCCTCTTCAGCATACCACAACAGAAAGTCGGCACCGTACTGCGTCTCTCCCATGGAGGCCTTGAGTGGTTTTCCCTGTTCAGTCGTCATGAGTTCCGCCAGTTTGCTTTTGCGTTCCATCATGATCTGCCAGGCTTTGTACAAATAGGACGATCGTTCATATGCCGTCAGGGTCGACCAACCCTTAAAGGCGTCTTCAGCTGCCTGAATCGCTTTTCTGGCATCATCCTGATTACCATCCGGAATGTTTGCGATGACCTGCCCATTTGCGGGGTTGGTGACCGGGAATGTTTTTCCACCTTCGGCTTCAATCCACTGTCCACTGATATACATTATACATTCCTCTCTTTAGCATTAATTATCATTTAACGTTAATCGGAAATCTATGACGTCTGTTGTCGCTGCCAATCACTACACTATACTCTAACGAAGCGCAAAAACAAAGATACTTTTTTAAAGTAAAGTGAGCTTCAGGGAACAGTTGGGAGAAACTAATGCTTCTCTTTACGAGGGCTTGCATTTTATGAAATGAAATGACAAACTGTTCTCTAGTTTTACCAATAGCGATCTCTCTATTAATGTGCTTATTCACGGAGGACATGCCATGGGTGTACGTGATTTTACCATATACGACTTTATCTATAGAAATGCTCAGCTATATCCGAATCGTGATGCTATCGTTTTCAATGAAAGACGATTGACACATAAAGAGTACAAAAACAAATGTGACAGTTTTGCCGCGGGTCTCGTTAAAGCGGGTGTGCAGTTGGGTGATCGGCTGGGCATCGTTGCTCATAATAGTGACGAAA
>JAOZRE010000119.1:8424-10508 GCA_029940215.1 bacterium
CATGATTCTGTATGGTGCCGCTGCAAAAATAGGTGCTATTGTCCTGGCTGTCAACTGGCGGTTCCAGCCAGATGAGGTTGAATTCGTCCTCAAAGACTGTACCCCAAAAATCGTTTTCGCAGGAGCTGATTACCAAAAAACTGTCGGGGACATTGCCAAAGGAGCTGATTTTATCGAAAAATGCTATGGAATCGGCGATGGAGACTTGCAATCAGGCTTTCTCTCTTTTAATTCCTTAATGGAAAGCCCGGATGGTCATGACGCCCCGGATTTTTCGGAAGATACAGGTTTCGTTATTATCCACACGGCAGCAGTTGAAGGTCATCCCCGTGGGGCACTTTTGAGCCATGGCAACTGTATTTACTCCAGTCTTATCTCCATGAATGAATACGGACTTGATCATGAAGGGTGCCATATGTGCATTCTGCCGCTTTTTCATGTGGCGGGACTGAACCTGTCCATTGCCATGATGCATGCGGCCGGTAAAAATGTTATTCTCGAACGGTTTGACCCTGAACTGACGCTGAAACTGATTGAAAAAGAGAAAGGAACTGTTTTCTTCAATTTCGCTCCCATTCTGGGCATGTTGATGGATAAGTATGAAGAGGGATCCTTTGATATCTCAAGTATTAGACATCTCAGTGGTATGGACCATCCTGATAATATTAAACGCTTTATGAGGCTGGCACCAGATGCCGTGTATCACACCGGATTT
Organism: bacterium; assembly: GCA_029940215.1. Taxonomy (GTDB): domain Bacteria; phylum SAR324; class SAR324; order XYD2-FULL-50-16; family XYD2-FULL-50-16; genus JAHJRI01. The sequence continues at coordinate 9,140 of JAOZRE010000119.1, forward strand.
GCCCAGACCGAAGCTATGGGTGTCAGCGGCTGTCCCATTGCTGAAAAACCTGGCAGTGCTGGCAAACCAACCCACCTTGCAAGGGTTGCGCTCTTTGATGATCATGATAACGAAGTTCCCGTAGGAACACCGGGAGAGATCTGTATAAGATCACCAACAGTCTTTCTTGGATACTGGGGACTGGAGGAGGAAACAGCGTTTACCTTTCGAAATGGATGGCACCACACTGGCGATGTCGGACGTTTTGATGAAGAGGGATATCTCTGGTATGTTAAACGAAAAGCACAAAAAGAACTGATTAAACCAGGGGGTGAAAATGTCTACCCCATAGAGGTCGAAAAAACGATCCTTGAACATCCGTCTGTCACAGAAGTCAGTGTCATCGGAGTTTCAGATCCGAAATGGGGTGAGGCCATCAAGGCTGTCTGTGTCCTGAAGCCCGGGGAATCTCTTGATGAAAAGGAACTGATCGAATTTGTGGGCTCTCGTATCGCAAGATATAAGAAACCGCAACAGGTGGTATATGTGGATAGCCTCCCAAAGACTGATGACAATGAAATTGACCGTGATCAGGTTAAGAAAGACCACGGTGCAAAGTACTAGGATCCGGCATCGTTTCAAGCCCCACTTCAAATTCCCCTGAGATCGCATAACTCCCCGATAACATCGGGGGTTATGCAGGTCCTCCCGCTTGCAACCGGCTGCCTGATGTTCCTCTTTTTTCTTGACATAGTCATGGCAAAAATCCATTCTAAAAACCATGCATCATATGATGGAAACAATTAATGGAATTTATGTTTTGAATTTGGGAGACTGCTAGTGCCGACACCTTTGGAGAAAGCAAGAAAGAATCCGAACTCAATGAAGGCGAAAATATTGCTATCTGCTCGACATCTTTTTGGAGAGTATGGTTATCATGGGGTAACCACTCGTATGATCGCCAAGGAAGTGGGGATTGATATATCAACCCTGCACTATCATTGGGGAGATAAGGAAAATTTGTACGAGGCAGTAGTGACTGACGTTAATGATGAGATTATCCAGGTGTTGCGGGATATTGAAAAGGAAGTCCACGGGAAGTCCATTGCTTTCCGACTGGAGGTTGCCATTGAGACCATGTGTGATTATCTGTTCGCTAAACCGGAGGTTCCAAAACTTGTTGTGGTCAGCTCATTCACAAAAACGCGACCAGACGGGATTAAGGATGATCGGTTATCAGCGCATGTTCCCAATGTGGCAACGGCGATGGGTCTGGCTCCGGACACGAAGGAAGTATCTCCCAGGGAATCAGCCATGGTACTGGCGATTTCAAATGCGATATATTCGTTTACCTCTGGAGAGTCTGCATTTCGAAGGGTATTGAAAGTGA
>JAOZRE010000119.1:10518-12302 GCA_029940215.1 bacterium
CCGTTACGAAAGAGACACTGAAGTTTATCCTGATCCCTGCTTTTGCACAGGAATTTAACAGGAACTGATTTGACCGATTGCTATTCGAAACTGTTCTTCAGGGTGTATCAGTCAATAATTGTAAATATGTAAAAGAGAGGGTCTTAATTCTTTTCAGAGTCAGTTTTTTACTCGCCGGGCACAACCCGATTTGAACGGTTCAATGGTTCTGGGGTTGCCGGCTCTATCAGGCTCGTTCGTTGGAATCTCTTGCCGATGGGGGACTTCTTACCGGGGTGAAAGACATGCGAGCCGTTAAAGCATAACAAAAACAGGAGAATGAGATGGGTGATGTCAGATTTGATGAAAGAGTTGCAATCGTAACTGGAGCGGGCGCAGGATTGGGGAAAACCTACGCGCTGGAATTGGCAAAAAGAGGCGCTAAGGTGGTTGTTAACGATCTTGGTGGCGCCAGGGATGGTTCTGGAAGCAGTGCAGCTGCCGCAGACCAGGTTGTGGATGAAATCAAGGCGGCCGGTGGTGAAGCGGCTCCCAACTATGACTCTGTTGCAACCATCGAAGGTGGGGAAAACATTGTGAAAACTGCCGTGGATAATTTCGGCAAGGTCGATATCGTGATCAACAACGCTGGTATTCTCCGTGACAAGAGTATTGTCAAGATGGAAGAGGGAGAGTGGGACCTGGTGATGGCTGTTCATTTGAAAGGTGCCTACTGTGTCACACAACCGGCGTTTAAAGTTATGAAAGCGAACGGTTACGGTCGTGTGGTTAATACTGCATCAGGTGCCGGTCTTTATGGAAATTTTGGCCAGATCAATTACAGTTCCGCCAAAATGGGTGTTCTCGGTGTGATGCACTCAGTACATATTGAGGGAGCTAAGTACAATATCAAGGCCAATACCATTGCTCCGATTGCGGCTTCCCGCCTGACAGAGGATGTAATGCCTCCTGAAATTTTCACTAAACTGGATCCTAAATTTGTGACACCGCTGGTGATGTATCTGGTATCGGAAGAGAACCAGGATTCTGACATGATTTTTAATTGTGCAGCTGGCTGGTTCAGTCGAACAGCAATCATGTGTGCACCCGGAACCATTATTGGTGATGGTGTTGCTGATATTTCTGCTGAGCAGGTACGTGACGAGTGGTCAAAAATAACCAGTCTGGATGAAGCGAAGGTTCTGGCAGGTGGCGTAAACGACAGTTTTGCTTACCTGGCACCTCTGATGACAGGTGGGCTGTCAACTGGTCCCAAGTAGGGGAAATAAAAATGAAAGGGGTACCATCTGGAGCCCCTTTCATTTCAGGAAAGCCTGCGTTTCAAACCGGGTCTTGAATTCTGACCCGGTACTGTCAGCTTTTGTAGATTTCTGATCCGTGGGTTTTAATCCAATTCTTCTTGAAAATATTCTTTGCTTCCAGTTCCTTATCCACTTCCAGGATCAAGATTGCCTCTCCTCCCTCAAGCCCGATAAACGGATAGAGACTTTCAACATTGATATTTGCTTCCAGCATCGTTCTGAGCACCGCGTTTAGTCCGCCCGGATGATCTGGAGCTGAGACGGCAATTACCTCTTTGGTGGATGTAATGTACCCCTTACTGTTTAATATGGAGACAGCCTTGTCAGGATCGTCGACGACAACCTGAAGTTGAACCGGCTCCAGCTTGGCCGCTGACATGATAGCCTTGATATTAATCTGTTCAGCTTCCAGGATTTCGCATACTTTATGAATCTTGCCGGGAATATTTTCGACGGCAATTGATACTTGTCTGATAGTCATTT
>JAOZRE010000487.1 GCA_029940215.1 bacterium
GAGCGAAGAGAAAGAGCGCAGACGTATCGCAGGCGATTTGCATGACTCTATCGGCGCTTCACTGGCCATCTCTAACCTGAAACTGGAACTCCTTTCCGGAAAACTGATAACCCCCGAATACTTGTCTGATCTCAAATTCGTGCATGAAAATATCAAACAGGTCATTCGGCAAACCCGCGCGCTGACTTTCCAGTTGAGTCCGCCTGTTCTATACCAGATGGGTCTTGAAGCTGCACTGGCCGGGTTGGCAGAACAGACCCAGAAACTGCATGGAATCGTCACGGAATTTCATGATGATAATCAGGAAAAATATCTGGAAGAGGATGTTCGGATTCATATATTTCGATCGGCCCGGGAACTGCTGGTCAATGTCATCAAACATGCCGATGCCAGGCACGTTTCCATTTCAGTCACCCGCGCCGGCCGACAGATAGAGATTATTGTCTCGGATGATGGGGTCGGATTTGAGATTAACGACCAGACCATCAGCCTCGAAGAGGGTGGGAAATTCGGCCTGTTCAGTATTCGAGAGAGGCTGCGTCTTCTGGGGGGACGTCTTGAGATTAAATCAAAAAATGGAAAAGGCAGCAGGGCTATCATGAGAGCGCCGCTGAAATTAACAGAAACTGTGCAGGAGAGTGATGCATGAGTATCAAAATTCTGATTGTTGATGACCACCAGATTATGAGGGAGGGCCTGTGCTCCATGATTGAGCAGGAACCCGGATTTGCTGTAGTGGGGGACGCTTCCAATGGACGGGAGGCGCTGGAAATGATCGAGGCGACGCGTCCTGATGTCATGATTATGGATATCAATATGCCGGATATGAATGGGACGGAAGCAACCCGACGCGTGACGAAAGAGTACCCGCACATCCGAATCGTCGCGCTTTCAATGCACTCTGATAAATATTTTGTGACCGAAATGCTGAAGGCTGGAGCTGCCGGATACCTGCTCAAAGACTGCTCCAAAAACGAAATAGTCGAAGCGATTAAAACAGTGGCGGAAAACAAGAGCTACCTTTGTCCCGAAATCACAGGGATTATTCTTGAAGATTTTGTCCAGAACGCAGCCTCTGATAAGAAATCAGAGATGGCACGACTGACAAAAAAAGAGCGGGAGGTACTACAACTCATCGCTGAAGGGCATACTTCCAAAGAGATCGCATCAATGCTGCATAATTCCACCAAAACGGTGGAGACCCACCGCCTCAATATTATGTCCAAACTGGAAATTCACAGTATTGCCGAATTAACAAAGTTTGCCATTCGACATGGTATTACCAATCTTGATTCCTGAACGATTGCCTTCTGTTTTTGGCTGCATGAACATTAACTATTGAAAGAATTCTGGGGACATGTACTTGTTGCGTCTACCCTGAATTCGAAAAATATTGAGGAATGCTTTCACCCGTAGTATTATAGACCGTTTGGGGCCGCTGAGGTGAAGACATACCTATCCCGAGAATTTTCCGTACGGAGGATCAATTCTTTCCGGTTGATATTCAGGATAGTGTGTTGAAAATCAGGTATCCGATTTTACCTGATGTCCCAGCGACCGTCAAACGATATTCAACAAAATACTAGTTGGCTTTTTTCATCTGCATTCTTTTCTTTCGCTTCATGGCCCTTTTCTTTCGAATCATCATTGTATCTTTGGCCATACTGAGATAAGCCTCGGTCAGCGCCTCACCAAAATCGCCGGTTTCCCCACCTTTTTCCGCCATTACAGACTGTGCCTGCCCTGCAGAAGCAAATGCCATTTTGCTGTTTTTTGTCATGGTTCCCTTCAGCTTTGATCCGATGAGGTAGGTCGCTTGATCTACTTCGACCAGTGGCTTGATTTTTTCGTCGGATCCGAAATCCGCGGCATAGATTGCTTTTGGATTGCGGTCAAGATTCAGGCTAAGACTAATGGCCACACAATGCAGAGAACAGGTTGGATCAACCATGTTGTCACTGTAATGAACCAGATGGCGGCTGTGATTCCACATTTTACGATCCATGCCGCAATAGGGACATTTTGGATATTTTTCAATATCGTTTTCCTGGGGATTGGCATCCGGTCCATTTGTCGGGAAAAATTGTCTTGGCGTACCGGCAACCTTTGGCTTGCTTGCGCCTGCTGTGGCAGTTTGTTGTGAGCAGGAGGCTGTAACGGCCAGGGTTGCCCCCGATGCGGCCATAATGCCGAGCATTTTTCTTCGATCAATTTTTTCTTTCATTTTTAACCTTTTAATTTTGATGATTCACCTGAATTCTGCAGGCAAAGCAGCTTGTCACCGGTAAGAGTGTGATATCATTATGACTATCGATAGAATTCAGATAATACATTCACAGGTTGAAGCCGATTTTAAAGCATTCAGGGAAGTTAGGGGCCCAACGGTCATATGTCCATATCGATACTTGAAACAATAGGACCCGGGCCAAGGCGCTTCTCCCCGGATAGACTACAGCATAGCTGAATCAGCAGTTGCAGACTGTCCGACTTCAGGGCTTCAACTATTAACGGAATATAAGATAGAGAACGTGCGATATTAACAAAAAAACCGGATTATCGCAGGCGGTCCTCGCTGGGGGTGGTTCAGGGGGATCTGCTTGTTGTGGAAGGGCCGTCCCTGGTTGAAGAATTTTTTACTGGCCACAATGGCCTGCCCCAACAGCAGGGGAGGTACATGCTGAAAAGTCATGCCGATGCTGCAGGCATGACAGTAAGCACACTCTTCGCAGCCGTTATCATCGGAATCATCTTCCGATCCGGTATCGACCTCACAAAAGGAATCGGCTATGGCGACCGACACTCCTGAGTCATCTTCAAGAATTAGCATTTCTGAATAAACGTCGTCGTAAAGCTTGTTCAGATTGCAAAAACTCTGGCAGTTATAGCTACTTAAGACACTGTAATTAAATAATAATAGAGCAACTATCAAACCCGTATAGCGGTGCAGGTGCCCTCTCCGGGTCTGACTGTCTGAAAATCCTGTATGCTTTATCATTGAATGATTAGACGTATCTTGGGGATCGTACAAAAATAACTTGGCATAAGCTGTCCGCAGAAGTCCTTTAACGCCAGGACATTTTGCCGACAAAATGCCAAGTAGTTTTTGAGACGACCCTTAAACAGTGATTTCATTTCTAAACGGTCTTTTTTAGCTTAGTCGAACTTTTACCAGTAACCTTACTCAAAAATCTATCGGTAGATTCACCTATTTTTCTTAAAATAGTCCATTAGCTGTTTAAATTCTATCCAGTGTATTTTCA
>JAOZRE010000488.1 GCA_029940215.1 bacterium
ACTACCATAGTTGTCCATCGCCTCCTGATATGTCATTTGCGGTATGGGCAGGGAGATATCATGATCAATGGTCTCTTTGAAAAGACCGGCCATCATTTGCTCCACCAGTTCCAGAATTTGATCCTGGTTCGTAAATGAGAGCTCGATGTCGACCTGGGTGAATTCCGGCTGACGATTTCCCCTTAAATCCTCATCCCTGAAACATTTTACAATCTGAAAATATCGATCGTAACCGCTGACCATCAACATTTGCTTGAATAGCTGGGGAGACTGCGGTAGAGCAAAAAACTTCCCGCTGTAAACCCGTGACGGCACCAAAAAATCCCTGGCACCTTCCGGTGTTGATTTTGTCAGGACAGGTGTTTCAATTTCAAAAAACTGGTTTTCATAAAAATAGTTCCGGATCACCTGAGCTGCCTTCGACCGCATCATCAAATTTTTCTGCATAGTGATTCTTCGCAGGTCCAGAATTCTATTTTTTAAACGGGTTTTTTCGCTGGTTTCCTGATACTCATCAGAGACTTGAAAAGGCAATTGTTTGCAGGTGTTTAACAGCCGCAACTCCGACACATGGATTTCAATTTCGCCCGTTTTCATTTTTGGATTAATTGTCTCTACATCGCGCTTGGCAACAACACCCCTGACGGCTAACACATATTCTGAACGGACAGCGTCAGCCTTGAGAAAAGCTTCCTTGTCGTGCTGCTGACCGAAGACGATCTGCACTATACCGGAATAGTCGCGCAAATCACAGAAGATAACACCACCGTGGTCTCTGCGGGTATTGATCCAGCCCATGACAATCTGCTCCGTACCGACGTCATTAATGGATACTTCTTCACATTTTTTGGTTCTCTGCCAGTTTTCAAGTTGATCTAGCTTCATATGTCAACAGCCTCTTTGAACAATAGTGTTACAGTAAAGTGAAAATATTCAGGTATTCCCTGGGGCGTTTCCCCATTTATCAGTTCCAGTACTTGGCTCCGGGGAAAACGGTTAACCGGGGCAAACAATCTCTCAGGCGGGGTAGAAACCGAGAAGGGCCAGTGGGTTAAACCCGACACGGTGTCAAGCTACCAGCTGATTACTATCTGCCGAGTCGGGAAAGACCCGGCAAATAATCTCAGCACTATCCTTAGGGTTTGCGACTACTCATAAAAACTTTTCAACATGCGACTTCTTGTTGGATGCCGCAGCTTTCTCAGTGCTTTTGCCTCGATCTGACGGATCCTCTCCCGGGTCACATCAAAATCCTGACCTACCTCTTCCAGGGTGTGGTCCTTTTTCTCATCAATACCAAACCGCATTTTAAGCACCTTTTCCTCACGAGGTGTCAATGTGCCCAATACCCGGCGAGTTACATCCGAGAGATAGGTATTAACAACCGATTCACTTGGCAGCACGGCTGAGACATCTGGAATAAAATCTCCAAGATGCGAATCATCCTCGTCCCCAATCGGTGTTTCCAGAGAGATGGGCTCCTTGGCAATCTTCAGAACCTTGCGAACCTTTTCAACCGGTAATTCCATTTTGGCACTGATCTCTTCCGGTGACGGTTCCCGTCCGTATTCCTGAACCAGGTGCCTGGATGTCCGAATCAGTTTATTGATTGTCTCAATCATGTGCACCGGAATCCGAATGGTTCGAGCCTGATCTGCTATGGCCCGTGTTATGGCCTGCCGTATCCACCAGGTCGCGTAGGTGGAGAATTTATATCCCCTGCGGTACTCAAATTTATCCACCGCTTTCATCAGCCCGATATTTCCTTCCTGAATCAGATCCAGAAACTGAAGACCCCGGTTGGTATACTTTTTGGCAATACTGATGACAAGTCTAAGGTTTGCTTCGACCAGCAGACTTTTGGCTCTACTGACTTTTCGCTCAGCCATTTTCAACCTTTTGATTTCAGATCGGAATTTATCCAGCTTGACATCCGTCTGGGAAATCATCTTGTCGATACGGCGACCACCAGCCTGGACCTTTTCCAGAATCCGCCTGGCGACACGAAAGCTGTGTTTGGTCGATTTCTTGATTTGGCTTTCGATCATTTCGCACTTGGCCGCATCGTTTTCAGACCACTCCGCCACAATTTCCGCCACTTGGGAAACCGGCGCCCTAAGGTCGCGCTGGTATCGAGACAGTTGTGTGAATGTTAAGTCAATTTTATCATTATGATGCAGCATGACATTGAACATGGTATCAATCTGCTTGGTATTGAAATTGATACTGCGCAGCGTCTTCAGCAACAAAAAGCGAGTTTCTTCCAGCTCACTTTCAAGCTCCTTCTTCTTTTTCCCATCTTTCATGCCGGCAATCTTATCCTTGAATAGATTGCGATCACTGAAATGCTTTCTGGCTGTTTTCAGCTTCTTCAACACCTGATCGGCAGCTTGAGATTCCTCTTCAATGACTTGATCGTCATCATCAATCCCTGACACAATGTCACGGGCGCGGGCTTTACTGTTTTTCAGCTTTTTGCCAAGGTCAAACAGGTAAACAACGATCAGCTCGGACCGCAACAGAATATCAAGCATTTCATGTTGACCCTTCTCGATCATCTTGGCGATCTCAACTTCCCCTTCCCGGGTCAGGAGTTTTATCGATCCCATCTCCCGAAGATACATTCGCACAGGATCATCGGAAGTCTGTTCGCTGACGACTGTTTTGGCCGCAACTCCCGGCTCTTCATCGTCAGAGTCGTCCCTTCCTGAGCCTTTCCCCGCTTTAGAGCTCGCTTTCTTCTTATCCAATTCTTCGGTGTCAACTTCCTCATCGGCCTTGAACTTCTTAGAAAAACCCTTTTCGTCCAACTCTTCATGTTCAAAATCCGGTTTATCTACCGCCAGTTTTCCAACACTGGCCTCAACAACTGCCAGATCCCCCTCCTCAACTACCTCCTTCTGTTGTTTGGCGGATTTCTTAGTTGTTGTCGATTTTTTGGTTTTAGGTGAAGCTTTGTCACCTTCACCTTCTGCCTTCTCCTTCTTGTTAACTTTAGGTTTATCTGTTGTCTTGGCTTTCTTTTTAGCAGCTGGTTTCGGATCCGGGGCGAGTTCCGGGGCTGGCGTTTCAACAATTTTCATTGTATCAACTACCTCAATATTTTTATCCGCCAGAAAATCATAAAGGGCATTCAACGCTTTTGTGGAGGGTTCAGACGGAAATATACCCTTGATTTCCGCATCTGTTACAAACCCTTTCTTTTTCCCTTTATTGGTTAAATCCTTAATAATTTTTTCAATATCCTTGGCAGTCAT
>JAOZRE010000120.1 GCA_029940215.1 bacterium
TTAAGTTGACTGAGTGTTGCTTTTGGAAAGCTGCGGGAAACCGGGATGGTGAAATCCAGATCAGCCATGTGCAATTTAAATGATCGGGCATTTCCACTGACGCTGGCGATTTGCTGAAGGTTGACGATAAAGGATCGGTGGCAACGGACAATCTGTTCGAAACGGTCAAGATGGTCCTCCACTTTTTTCAATGGAATCCGCAATAACCGCTCCTCAACTTTTCCCTGATCCTGATAGTAGACTTTTGAGTAGTTACCCTCGGAACCGATACAAATCAGCTGGTCTTGTGACAATTTGAAACATTCTTTTGTATTCTTACCTACCAGATTGATCGGCTCTTCACTTTTTTGTGGTGCTCTTCCGGCTTCCAATCGCTTTGAATAATCCTGTGCCATTAGATGGTGCTTTTTCCAGAGTCTTCTTTCAAGGATCAGGGTGAGTATAACAATGGGAATAATCCCAACCCCAAGTGTTACACCCAGAAAATATGCCAGGTTGTCAACTTCCGAGATGCTCTCTCCGACCTGATTGTTATAAAGCCAGTTAAACAGCGCAATCCAAAGGACATTGTTGATGCAGAACAGGATATGATTCTGAACCCGCCATTGGTCGAGGTCGAAAATTATGGGGAAAAGTGCCGGGAGACCAAAGAAGGTTGCTAACATGATGATGGTCGTGATGAATCCGTATCCGGCCAGAAAAAGATACTTGTCGTGACTGATGTCCTTTATGCCGAAGGGCTGGAAAAAGGCCAGGAACAGGAAAATAAACAGGCCGAATAGTATTGATGTCCTGACCTTGGTAACCGGTGATTCCGAGAACGGAAAAGGCCGGTTCAGCCAGGTTTGAATCGTTTGAATCATGTTGTTCATATCGGGTCTCAGTACCTGTAACAACAAAAAGCTATATCCTGAACGAGGAGCTAATAGGTGTTATGCTAAAGAAGATGGTAGGAATTTGTGTTTCCTGCGTCAAGGAATAATGTTTCCCGATGGTACTCAAGGCCTGAAATTGTCACTGTCGTATCGGGCGATGGCATAAATGAGCGACAACATCATTGACCCTTTAACACCTTCAATGCGAAAATAAACGTTCACCATAGCAAATAATTTAATTGATACAGGGTATCCCCACAATGGACATCATTCATTTCCTCAATCAAAACATGTACTACTTCCTGGCAGGTTTGCTTCTGCTTCTGCTGTTCAAGAATCGCATTCTTGCAAGAATCTACAAACTCCAATACATCTCCGCTTTCGATGCAAACAAGATCACCAGGCAGAGCCTGTTCCTGGATATCAGAACACCGAGAGAGCTTGAGCATGGTGCAAAAATCAAGGGATCGAAGTTTATCCCCCATTATGATCTGAAAGGGAGAACTGAAGAATTGAAGAAAGACGGGATCGGCAGGAAGGTGATCATTGTCTGCCGCTCGGGAAGTAGAGGTCCAGCAGCCGGCATTAGACTTAAGAAGGCCGGATTCAAAGATGTCAACATTCTCCAGGGAGGCTTGATCGCCTGGAAGAAAGCAGGATACTTTTCGTCCAATAAGAAAAAAAAGAAAAAGCGGAAATAAATAGTAAATCTTTCTGACAAGGCCTGGATATACCCTTTTTCGTCATCGACCAGTGGTGATGGTGGAATTTCTATTTTTGGGGATTCGTCACAAAGTTGGAACGATCGGGTTTATCGTTCTTCCTGATACTGGGGACCTACGGTATCATTTAGAATTCCAGATCTGCCCGCTCGGAGGGGATCTGAAATTATCTCTTCACTTTAGGTGGAATATACGTTATACATTTCAAGCTTTAAGGGACTTCAATCCGGAAAATAAAATTTCTTTCCCGAACGGTTACATACCTGTGAAGAAAATACTGCTGGTGGATGATGACCAATCATGCCTCTTGTTACTGCAAGAGGTTCTTGAGGAGAGGTATGTTCTGGCGTTGGCTCACAATGGAAAAGAGGCGCTTGAGATCGCACAGAGTTTTAACCCGGACATGGTTGTGCTGGATATCATGATGCCGGGACTTGACGGTTTCGAAGTCAGTCGTTCACTGTACGAAAGCAAGGCATCCAAAAACGTCAAAATACTCTTTGCCTCTGCCTTACAGCTCTCTTACTCAAAACGTATATATGTTGCTGAAAAAGGAAATGGTTTTATTCTGAAACCATTTGACCCGGACGATCTCGAAAGGCAAATTGAAATGATGCTTTATGCTTGATGCTTGATGATTGATGCTTGATGCTTGATGCTTGATGTTCCTGGAAATCCCTGCTCAATACCCTACCGGCACTTTAAACGAGCCCCGCTTCTTTGGCAGCCCTTTCGATCTGTTCCAACCGCTCTGGCAACGATCCGGTGATACCAATCGACAGACGAACCAATCCAGGTGATAGTCCTATCGTTTTTTGATCTTCAACTGCAATTTCTGAAGCGGTCGAAGAGCCTGAACAGGATCTGAGGGTATCAAAATAACCCAGCGATACTGCAATCAGTCCAAAACGCTCCTTATTTTGAAGCAGTAACATAAACGTTTCGGCTCTGTCCTGGGTCAGGCAATCAAGGAAAACCTTCGTTAATGAGGGGGTATCTAACGAAAGAACGACTGTTTGAGACAAGCCTCAGGCTTGATCGCTTTTCCGCATCCGGTATCCGCTTTTCTCCAGGTATTTTCCCATCCAGATGGAGGTGAGGATGACGAGGGGGATCGAGATCAGCAAGCGGACCAGACTGAACTTGATTCCCAGGAAGGAGGCTTCAAAAATCACCATGGGAATTCTGCAGACAGCGGATGCTCCGAGATAGGTCAATACAATGGCAATTTTGGCGCCTTTGTTATAAAGGGAATAGGCAATGGGGAATGCGACGTACAGTCCGCCGACGGTTGTGCTGGCCAGCAGGATCATCCAGAGGTAACCTACGATCCCTGACTGCTGCCCGAGATGTCTATCAACAGTCTCGCTTTTAACCCATACCTCAAACAATCCTACCAGGATAAAGGCGCAAGGCAGAATTTTAATCATTATAACCAGAAAGGAGACAAAATTCAGGCTGATCTGCCTGCCCGGTTCGAACCCAACCCACCAGGAGATGGCAATAAAGACAGTGTAGGCTGCGACCATCAGGGGGCGGATGACGCCATTTTTTTTCTTCATGGCAGTTCACCAAAGAAAAACCCGATGATCAATGCGGTGATGACGGCAATCAACAAGGCAATGATATTTCTGAGCAGGGTGACTTTAACCCCGAAGTAGGCTTTTTCCAGCGGAAAGGTGATGATGCCCACCATCATCAAGGTGGTGGAAAAGGCGGCCAATACCATGTAAGCGACGTTTTTCTCCAGCAGGATTCCAGCCAGCGGAAAGGCGATAAAACCGGGCATGACAGCGATGGAGCCAAAAAAGGTGGCCAGCCCGACACCGATGTATTTATTCTCATTCCCCAGATAGTGTGAAATGACCGAGTCCGGCACCATGAATAGAATGATGGAAACCAGGATCAGCATCGTCAGGAAGGCTGGCATGATGACAATAGATTTCTTGACGAAAATCCTGAGGGCCATGGCCGTTTTTTTTCGGTCGAAAACCAGGGAAAGTAACAAAGCCAAACCCGTTGCGGCATATAAATAGATCATTCCAACTCCTTACAGATTTGGTCTGTAAAACAATTTTGTATCTGTCTCATGTTCTGCTGAAACCAGGTAAGTGGGAGCGAGAACAGAAAGCAGGCCTGAGGTTGTTAAGTGGTTGAGGAGAGGCTTACGGTGATTCGTCTTTGTCATTTTTTATTATTTTGACAAGTTGGTTTACCAGGATACCAACCAGAATGATACCGACAATCAGCATCCAGGGACTTCCTCGTCTCGCCCCGAAGTAGGAAAGGATGATCAGAGACAGGGTGATCCACACAAGGGAACTGCCCCCTTTTCCCGGTTTTGGATCTGGATGACACGCTTTTTCAAACTCTTCCTTGACCTCTTCTGCTATCTTCTCCATCTCCTCCCTTGAGAGAGAGACAATATCTTCCAAAGCATCCAAAGTCGCCTTAGTGGTATCTTTGGATTCGTGAATCCCCTCACGTTTTCGGGCTTCTTTTATTATCCGTTTGCGAATCTCGTTCTGAATATCCTCTTCAGAAGCCGTTGGCGGATCGATTCGCGGCTTCTTGTTAAACCATACCATGCTGAGGCACCTCTGATGCGTATTGAACACGAATGCCATGTTTAATCAAACGATTACTAGGGCAAGGTAACCTGAAAAACACCTCTTCCATGGGTGAACGCAAATAGTTTTCTTGTGGAATGCTGATAGTCCAGATGTTCAACAACGACATTTGCCATACCCTCAGTGTTAATCGTTTCCCAGTTACTGCCACCATCACCTGAGTATAGTACGCCCAGGTCTGTTCCAAGGTACAGATGATCGGTATCATTCGGATCAACAAAAAGAGTGTGTGCCGGGATATCTGGAATATCGGTCCCATCCAGACTTGTCCAGCTGACACCGGCATTACTTGTTTTCCAAAGATGTGAAACGCCAAAGGTACTGAAAGTAACATAAACAATACTATCATTTGCAGGGTGAACCGTAACAGATGAAATATACCCGGCTGGTAATCCTGTAGATCGTTCCACCAGAGAATCATTCACCAGCGCAAAAAACCGTCCATCTTCTGTCCCAACATAAACAGTTCCTGCTGCTGTACTGCCACCGCCACTGGAACTACTGGAACTGCTATCGTCAGCGCAACCAGCCAGAAAACCGAATACCAGACAAACAGTAAGCACAGCTCCCCATCTTGCCAACGAATTAATCGCCTTGGTTTTTATGTGCATCACAAATGTCAATAATAGAACGAATACAAATACCGGTATGGCGTACCACATGTTCCAATAGGTACTAGTAGTGAAAAAACCGGCATACTGAATGGTTTGATCGGAATCCAGGGAGGAAGCAACAGCGTAATCTTTGGGTGGAACGCCAATAGCACTTCCATTGTTTCCACCTAAAGATCCAAGGGTTGTCCAAGTCGGAGCTGCGCTCTCAACGTTGGTTGATCGATATAAAGATGTATCAGTCCGATACATTGTGCCCGGGGTGTCCGGGACAATGACGTATGGATTAATGAATAACCCACTATCTGAACTGGCGACATCTGTTGAAAAGGTTGTACCGCCATCATCCGATCTTTTTATACTGGTATAGGTATAAGCTGAATACATAATATTGCTATTATCAGGACTGATAGCGGTGTACCCGCCGTCACCCCCACGTATTTCAGTCCAGTCTGTGCCTGAATCAAATTTTTGCGTGCCGTTGTCCTGAGATCCAGCGATATAGACGGTTCCAGATGAAGCAACAGAGCCATGGTAAAACTGCGTCACACCATATCCATTGTTTAGAGACTGATATGAAACACCAATATCGGTTATGCTGCAGACACTGGTTGAAGTGGTCGCATCATGTGCATTCGTGGATTTGTAAACCCCGCCATCATTACCAAAAAATATGGATGATCCAGCACTTCCATCATAATCTGGTGCAAACACAATTGCATGATGATCGGCGTGATTATAGTAAGTATTAGCTGTATTCGCCCACCAATAGCTTGCTATTTTAAATGTTACACCACCATCATCTGAGCGAAACAGGTCAATACCACCTATAAAAACCTTGTTGGCATTGGTTGGATCAACCGCAATGACATTGTCATACCAACCCTGACTATTTCCTCCGGCTGCATTACCGGCACAGGTTGTACCCCCCCCCTGGTCATGGCTGTAATAGGGGTTTGAAAGAAGCACCTTGTTGAGTTCGCCCGTAGCGGAAGCATCCAAAGTAGCTATAGCCGGGGCATTGGCAAAATAGTCAGTCGTTTTATATACATTACTTAAACGTCCAGTCTTATCTGACACTGACACATATGCTATTCCAGGAGTTGATTCTGAGACAGCGATCGCTCCCCTGTATAAATTATTGTCATCAGATGCATCTGTGCCAATCGAATAAGTCCAGCTTGCCCCGCCATTAAGACTTCTCTGTAATCCAAAATAGGAGTTCCAGGCATATAGATAATCATTTACGCCGTTTTTTTCAACAGCCAAATCAAGATAACCGGAATTTGTGGAAAAAGTCCCAGATGCCACATTTGTCCACGAAACACCTGCATCGGTGCTTTTAAAAATACCGGCTCGGGTTGCAGCATAGACGGTAGCGGGGGTATTCGGGCTGGCAACAATCTTATTGACATACCAAAAGTCTTCCGAATTAGTCGCTGCAAGATGTACCCAGGTATCCCCACCGTCTGTTGTCTTAAAGATCCCAGCCCCCCTGACTGAGTCAATATTGCCAAACCCCTCCCCGGTGCCTGCATATATTGTGTCGGTATCGCCTGTTTCCTGTGCCAATGTGGTCACTGCCAGATTGGGCATTAAATCATCCAGGGCCTCCCAATTCGTGCCACTATCTACCGACTTCCAGACACCGCCCGCTACACCGCCTGCAAATATCGTATAGGTTGGATTTGAGCCCTGAACCAGAATCGCACGGGTTCGTCCACCTACGTTTCCAGGACCGATGTTTGTCCAGACATGGGCATCCGTTGCGGCAGAGAAGAGCTTGTTATTATCGGGACTGATAGTCGGCGCAATAATACTGCTTAAACTGACTTTACTTGCAAACTGAGATGAGGCGGCAATATAGTTTTCCACCGGTATCTCATTATTAAGGTTCATTCTTTTTCTTCTGTAAAACTGCTGTGCCTGTTTGGGCTTATCATAGGGGGTTTTTGCCTTTAATTTACCCTCCAGTTGGGCAATTAGTTTTCTTTTGGCTTTGGCGTTTAAGCTGTCGTTTTGAATAATTGCCTGCTTTTTGTCATGCAGCAAACTCGATTCAACCGGGCTTTTTTCAAGCATGGCAAATTGCCGAGGTTCAACCGGATTTAAAAAATGACTTGTTATCGCCACAATTGCAATCAACACTCCCAAAAAACAACCAGCAATAATTTGTTTCTTTCTCATTACAAACTCCAATTTTAAAATGATGGGTTCATTGCTTGAAGTATTAACATGAGGACTATTTGAACACCGGATCGGATTGAAATCTTTTTTGCACAATTTGAAACTGTATATTTGTCAGTGCTTTTTTTTCGTCTGTCGTTCCAGCGATCTTACCATTTTGCATCCATTTAGACCAATTATGATTGTCAACTGACACTCTATATTGAACGTCAATACCGCTTCTAAATCGAAAAGCAGTTATGGTGTCTTCCGTTTTACAGGTAAAGTCTTCATCTCCCTCAAGCCAGTCGCTCCATCCGGCAAGGGATGTGAAAATCTGATATTGCAGCCGAAAATCAGATTCCAGTCTAAGGCCATTAATTTTTGTTATATTCTGACTATTTTGTGTCTTATCAGCGTTATGCCACTGTCCATGGGTATCTAAAAGGAAAACCCTGATACTGTTCTGCTTTTTCTTAGTTGCTTTAATTTGAGGTGCTATTAATTTTCTAGATGTTGATTGATTTTGCGAACAGGCTGTATTGGAGAAAACTAAACACAATAGTAGAACAATAAAGTATAGTCGCTGAATATGCATTTTTCCGCCTCTTGAATTTAGAAAAATAACTTACGCGTTTAAATTTCCATCCTAAAAATCTGTCCAAATATCCGGGCGCTGTATATATTTTCTCGGTTTCTTTGTCTTTTAATGTCCTGGTCATGTTTAAAAAAATACTGCGGCTAACGTTTAACGTCAACCGTTTAAACTTTGTGTTTCCTCCGTTACATGGGCAGAATGTTTTTATATGTATGTTTATACCATCCTTTTTCCCCCACCGTTCTCCTTTTTTATTTCTGTTTTAAAACCCCGTCCTTTGGGCGGGGTCAGAGACATTCGGCTCTGCCTGGTGCAACAAAATCCCCCCTTGAAAGGGGGAGTTAGGTTCTTCTGAGATTTGTGATTGCTTCAAAATGCCTTACAGCCCCCTTCAAGGGGGCAAAGCAATACCGTACCCTTTGGGTGCGGATTCGTTTTATTCCATTTTACCGCTCCGAAACGACAATCATGACTGGAAACCGGGTAAAACAGGAAAACAGTTCTTGACTTTAAAAAACCAAACTTGAGTCCACTCTGAAAATCCCAAAAGGCGTCACCCCCGTGAAGGCGGGGGTCCAGGTGTATTTGTTTTAACTAGATTCCCGCCTTTGCGGGAACGACGAATTAAGGCGATTGCAGCGTTTTCAGAGTGGACTCTACTTTTTAGTTTTAGTTGACATTTCATGCAACCTCTTTTAACTTTCATGGGTCATCTTATTCAAAAGGATGATGAAGGTTCCCATGATTAATTCGAACTATTAATTATCGGGGAGGTAATTATGGTTATTATTACAGATGTAACATACCCTTTTTCAAGTGCACCTCAAGCATTAGAAGCGTTGGGTAAAGTACCAGAGATACCAGACTTTCTGAAAATACATGGTCCTTACACCACCTCAGAAAAAGGTGTTGGCATAAGGAATATTGCTGTTTGGGAATTTCCTGAAGGTCGATTTAAAGATGCAGCAGATGCGATAACCAAAAGGTTTTTGACCTTTATGATGGTGCCCGGCTATTCGTGGGATATGAATCCATTTTATGAAGAAAATGAATCAACGAAACTGATGGAATAATAAGATACGTCATTCTTGGTGTGGGAACCTCTCTTAAATCATGAATGGAAAATCGTTTTAACTCCCCCTGCCAGCCCTCATCGGCGTCGGTTTCTTATCAAATAGTTGAAATTTATTAGTTCCCAAATTCCGGGAATTCAAAATAGTTCAGGTTGCTCCAGGCGTCTGCAAGTTCAAGTTCGCCATCCTGGAGTTTCGTCACAAGAGTCACCACCATCCGCATAAAAGGGACATCCACCTCAACCTCTCGACCCATTTCGACAAATTTGCCGTTGATGGCATCGATCTCACATCTGTTTCCTTTCTCCAGATCCTGCAACATACTGGCTTTTAGTCCCAGAAAAGGTTTGTAGAGAGGAGCCCAATACTCATGTATCACATGATTCAGTTCTGCTTCTGTTGTGAAGTCTACATTATCAAGCAGCGGTTGTAGTCCAAAAATTTTTTCAGGGGTAACTCCCAGTTTTTTGATCACCTGGGCCGCTTCCCGCCCCAGGTAAGCGATACATTTCATTGCCTGCTGATTTCCCAGGATTTTCCCGTAATCACATCCCAGGGCAGCTGACATGCCACTAAAAGTTGCATTATCTGTCAGTTTCGAATATCTGAGCCCCAATAGATTTGCCGTAATATGGGATTGACCCAGATGTGAAAAGACGGCCTGCACAGCTCTGGTTTTTTCGGTTATCTCGCCATCCAATTGTCCGAAAGTAATCCCCAGTGATGATACATCTGAGGTTAACTCTGTAACGCCTGGTTCTCGAAGGGTTGCCCCAAATTCAATCCCGCCCCCCATCACTCTTTTCCTCCCCACGATCGCTCTGGAAATATCTTCGGGGATACCGTTTTGCAGCGTGAGGACCGCTGTCTCATCGTGGATATGTTCAAGAACCCTTTTGAGTGATTCAGCAAGGGCTGTCTGCTTTGTAGTCGAAATAACCAGATCATACTTCCCCTCCATCTCCTCTGGCAAGATGGCTCTCACAGGTACTAAGCGGTTGAAATGACCCGTAATCCTGACACCATAGGTATTCAGCATATCGACCTGTTCGGCACACCTATCTACCAGAACGATGTCTTCTCCTCCCTCTGTGATCATCGCCCCTATGATGGTTCCGACTGATCCTGCCCCCAGTAAGGCTACTCTCATGCTTTTTCCCTTGTGCTCATATGGTCAACCAACGTTACGCCAGGTTTCTGCTCAGCCAGTGGATGGAGGCAGACAAAGGCGGGATCCTGGAACTGCATTCATTCAGCCCAGTTTTAATTTCTTCCGGGCTTCTGACGGCGACAGCAGTTTTGCGCCCAGCCTCTCGATAATCTCTTTGGCTCTCTCCACTAACTGAGCATTGCTCGCCAGCAGGCCCCTGTCAAGATACAGATTATCCTCCAGCCCAACCCTGGCGTTCCCCCCCATGATTACGGATTGTGCCACCATCGGCATCTGCTGTTTCCCAATCCCGAATGCCCCCCACGCAAAATCCGGCGGCATGGCATCGTACATGTTCACCACGTTTCGGGTCGTCCCTTCAGCACCGTACGGAATGCCCATGCATAACTGAAAAATGGCATTTTTATTAATTAAGCCCTCCTTGATCAATTGCTTTGCCTGCCAGATGTGGCCCAGATCAAACACCTCCAGTTCCGGGGTCACACCTGCTTTTTGAATCCTGGCTGCGCTTTCCCGCAGCATGTCCATCGTGGCAACGTAAGCTGTGTATGCATAGTTGAAGGAGCCGCAGTCCAACGAGCATATTTCCGGTTTGATGAGTTCGATATGCCTGACTCTTTCGGCCGCAGATATCATATCCGATCCCGGGCCGCCGACCGAAGGATTTTCTTCGCTGGGGACCAGATCACCCCCCATCCCGGTGGTGATGTTCAAGACCACATCCACCTCGCCTCCACGAATTAACCTGGAAGCCTCTTTGTAGAGTTCAAGATCTCGGCAGGCCTCACCTGTTTCAGTATCTCTAACATGGATATGCGCGATGGCCGCCCCTGCTTTTGCCGCTTCAACTGCTGCTGTTGCAATCTCTTCCGGTGTTACAGGCAACCCTGGGTGTTTTGCCTTAGCGTCACCAGAACCGGTGACGGCGCAGGTCAATATCACTTCGGTATTCATTTTGGAAAACTCCTCTTCGATTTTTTTTTAAGGATCTCAGGCAGCTCAGCCTGGGGGCTGAAATATGACCGTTGGGAGGGGAGGACTCAAGCAGAGCGCTGCTATTTGGCGCTACGAAGGATAAAAAAGAAATACGAGGACATATATCAAGTCCCAAGTTCAAAAAAGTCATATACTTTACGGAAGTGCGTATCCCCTTATTTCTTTCCCATACAACGACTGGGTTTCTTACCCTATAGAGTCAGGCGTTTGTTGAAGATAGACTGAAGCGCGATCAGCCAGCAGATTCTCGAGCCAGTCCGGATCCATTTCTGGAATGGAACCCAGGAGCTTGTCGGTATATTTATGGTGTGGTGGCGACAGAATCTCCTTTTTCTCTCCCTGCTCAATCACCCTGCCTTCAAGCATAATCACGATATTGTCGGCGATAGCCTTTACCGTGGCTAAATCATGAGTGATAAAGAGATAGGATACATCCAGTTCATTCTGCAGATTCTGCAGTAATTCGAGGACGCCTTCAGCTACCAGTTGATCCAAAGCGGAAGTAATCTCATCGCAGATAATCAGTTCCGGTTCGGCAGCCAGAGCACGGGCGATACATATTCTCTGTTTTTCCCCTCCTGATAGATCTGTTGAATAGCGATTAATATATCTATCCGGCTGCAACTCAATTTTTTTCAGAAGATCTCTGATTTTGTCTTCTGCCTCCTCTCCTTTTATTCCAAAATAAAACTCAAGCGGTCGACCGATAACAGTTCTGACCGTATGCCTTGGATTCAGAGCCGTATCCGGCATCTGATAGATCATTTGTAGTTTTCTAAGGATATCTCGGTCCCGATGCTTCAGTTTCAGTGGTAATTCATCTCCCAAAAAAGTAATTTGTCCTTTGGTGGCGGGTAACAATCCCGTGATAACTTTAGCCAGTGTACTCTTGCCGCTCCCGGATTCACCCACCAGCGCTACAGTTCTTCCCTTTCTGATATCAATATTGATACCCTGGAGTACTTTTTCTTTTCCGGTATATGTTGCATCTACATTCTTTATCTCCAGAATCACATCCATTTTTTCGGCCAGGGATTTTTCTGATCTCAATGTGCGCACAGAGAGCAGATCTTTGGTATACTCCTCTTGAGGATTATTCAGTATCTCCCTGACATTACCTTCTTCAACAAGAGCACCATTTCTCAGAACCATGATCCGGTGTGCGACCTGAGCAACGACAGCCAGGTCGTGAGTAATATACAAAGCCGCTTTGTTCATCTTTTCGGTAATTTCCTTGATGGCAGCCAGAACTTCGATCTGGGTAGTCACATCCAATGCAGTAGTGGGTTCGTCAAAAACGATGATATCCGGTTGACATGACTTGGCCATCGCCACCATCGCCCTTTGTAACTGACCTCCTGATAATTCGTGGGGATAGCGGAAACCAATCTTCTCCGGATCGGGTAGAAACAGGCGATCATAAA
>JAOZRE010000489.1 GCA_029940215.1 bacterium
GCCGATTTTCAAGCCGACAGGCGCAACCTTCAGCGCTATCCAGCGATATTGCTGGATTCCAGACTATCCCTGTTTAGTTGCCGGGTTATAGTAGGAATGAAACAGAATCCCTATAAACACATAGAATCAATTGACATTATACAACCGCTACTTTATTGTCCTGCATCATTCTATTAAGGTTAAGAACTACAGAGGGTATGCCGGTCAAAACCCCAAAAACTGGAGAGGTAGTACAAATCAAGCCTAAGAAGCGTCACCTCTTCAAGGCTGGGAAAGACCTGAAGCATAGGGTAGACAAATAGCCCCTTAATCTCAGGGGAAGTTCACCAATGAAGATCCTGCTGGTTGAAGATGTCCGAGTAGAACGCCTAAAGCTCAAGCGATGGCTTGAAGCGTTAAGGTGCGAGGTGATCGAGGCATCCAATGGCGTTGAGGGGTTAGATCTATATCATGCTCACAGACCGGAATTGGTAATCACTGACATAATCATGCCTGAAAAAGATGGAGTCCAAATGATGATAGCAATCCGAAGGAAATATCCAGGCGTAAAAGTATTTGCCATTTCAGGTGCGGGTGCAAGGAAACCTGGAGAGTATCTTCATTTTGCCAAGGGAGTGGCGTTACGCACTTTTACCAAGCCAATTGACAAGGGAGAACTGTTAGATGCTGTTTTGGAGTTATTTCCAGAAGCCAATCCGAACTTATCACCATAACCGTAAGTAGCCTTCCCTGCAAAATTCCCAGTGCAGCCATTGATCCGTGCATATTCGGCCAGGCAGTACCCCACCTATCCTACAAAAAATGTAGCGAACCTTCCCAGCCTACGGTAAAAAGCTACACAATCTTTCACAGGCGCAGAAAGTTTCAGTGGTGCCGTAGCCCCAACACTCTAAAATGTTAGAGTTTATTTTTATCTCATTTTGGCATGTTATTTGCTTTTTCAATAGTTTAGATCATGAAATGTTCGTGCATCATTTTTTTCAGGCAATCAACGCTAAATAAACAGGAATGGTAAGATGGAACAGGGAACAATCTTTGACAGACGTATGTGTCCTGACCGCAGAAAGGGAGGAGTCTCCACATACACCGGCCCAGAAAGAAGGAAACTTAAAGACAGACGAAGTGGAAGAACCATAGTTTGCATTAACTGTGGGAAAGTTTGTGATGAACGGAGAGGTTGGACTCAAGGTTCTCTCACAAGAGCGAGTGCGACAAAATACCAGATCGATATTTGTACGGGCTGTTCTTTAAAACAGGTTCCAAAGCTTTTCCCCTGGTCATAGAGGAATAGTGGATCTGGAGAATGAAGAGACTGTCTCAATGTAGATAGACCCTATCCTGCCCAAAACCCCCTGCGCAGCCACGCTTCAAATCAGTACATCTATCAGCCCAAGCCAATATATACCCATTTTTTATAGGTATTTTATAGGCATCTTTAAGGGGTTGAAATTTAGTGTAGCTCAAGTATTTTGTATTAAGCAGGAGTGCATTTGGATTTCCCATCTGCACCTCCATGTCCAGTTTCAAAACATTCTGGGCAACGTCGTCCCCCATCAAGAAAGATTCAGCGAAAGACACTGCTCCTTGTATGGAGAATCTCCAATGTCTGGGGCGAGCCTCTCTAAGTGTGATCTTGATGGTACCGTCGTGTTTGATGGCCAAGATTGGAGAGAACTTGATCTTGCTGCTATGCAAAAAGCCGTCATTCAAGAACAAGGTAACGCACCAGAATTTGGTATTGAGGTAGATCAATGGAAAAAAAAGAAAATAGAGTGTACTTGACTGATAAGATGGTCCTGTTTGGAATTGTTAGTGGAGCAGTGTACTGGATTATCGATTGCGTTCTGTATTGTTTCCACTCATATAAAGGTGATTTTACGGTGAACCTATTTAATCCTACCTTCGATGAACTCAGTTCGCGGATGGTTGTTCTTTGCCTTTTTCTGATTTTTGGATCCCATGCCCAGTATACAATTAACAAAAGAAAACAGGTAGAAAAAGAATTGTCAGAAATGAAAGAGGTGGTTGAAAAACTTCGACGGGATATTAAAGCGCAGAAGAATCAGTAGAAAACTGTCCCAGAAAAAACGTAGATCGTCTGATTGTTCCCCCGAGAAATTCCCTCAATACTATATTGACAGTTGACCCATTCAATATATTGTAGTACCAATCTGCAATCCCCCAAGATATTGTATAGTTCTTATTAGCAGCCAGAGGAGATGCAATGGTATTGTATGCCAGGCCAGAGGTCATTCCAGATGATTTGGGGCGGTCTTTTTCAGATGGTATCGTCGCCTATAGTACCAACAAAGAGATCGTGTGCTGCTTTTACACCTTCGTATTCAGGGTAGCGGCTATAGATGAAAAATACCCCGGGGGGCACCGGGCGTTTCTCGAAATACACCAGGGTTGGCACAACGAACACATCCTGGCTATTTATCAACAGGGAGATGCCCTGCGGAGGGTTTGGAGTGATCTGGACAAATACGATATCCGGAAGGTCCGAGATTGGGTTCAATTAGATGAAGACAGGGTAAATTGGTCCTGGGACATGTTCAACTTCGCTACCCAGGCTTCCTGGCTCAAGGGTAGATATAAAAAAGGAAATATCTACGTTCGCTACAATGAAGCGGTCGATTAAGTAAAGATACTGCTCACAAATGATTTGATGAACCCTGACTGTTTTTTTAGGCCAGCTCCCTCGTTACAATGAAGTCCTCAATGGTAAAACAGCTAACCCCCCTAGAGCATTCTTCTTCCATTCAATGCGTTGACAGTTTGAACAGTCGGCTTGTCTTGTCCTGGGGCAGGCCCTGCCCCGGTTTACCGCGTTCAATTTGTATCTTTGGAAAGGCTGCTGAAGCTCGAAATTCCGTTAAATAAACCCCTGGGGGGGCTGGAGGGCTGCGCGGTTTTGCGGCGGCACTGCGGACAGGCGACTATCCGCTCTTCTTCACCGCGCAGGGCCACCCGGCTGAAAGTGTGATCGCAATTTTCGCATTTGTATTCGATCATCGGCATAGGGCGTTATTATCGGGCCGCCGATGGCATGTCAATGAAACAATAAACCGGTCGGCCCAATACAAATTCTGCAGATTGCGCTTTGATTGCTGTAATGGTATTTAGAAGCTATCTCAAAAAAGTCTTCTTGTCGGGCGTAGCTCGCAGCGCGAAGACTGATTGGCCCAATCTCGGCGGTGGGCGCTAAATTCAAATCCTCGAAATACCGGAGTATTCCTCCGGTTTGAATGTA
>JAOZRE010000490.1 GCA_029940215.1 bacterium
ACGTTTGCGGAGGGGGATAAAATCCCGGCGCCATCGGCATTAACGGCTGCAATTCGGTAGTAATAGGTTTGACCGTTTGTCAGTTCCTTGTGCTCATAGGTGTTTCCCTGAACAGCTATTTTGCGATCCTCCGAAGGTAGAAAATCCGCTGAGGTACCCCAGTACAGCTCGTATCCGATTGCCCCCGTTACAGCTGTCCAGCTTAGAAGCAGTTCAGCATCTCCATTCTCAACGGTCAAGGTCGCTGTGAGACGTGGCGGTATGGCCGGTTTGGCAGAGACTTCTTTGGACGGCGTGCTTTCGAGCCCGTCCTTTTCTGCTGTCAAAATGTAGTAAATCGGGACAGACTCGGTCAGTCCGCTGTGTCTGAAGCCGCTTGTGACATTTTCGACCTTTGCCCCATTTTCAGGTGTTATACCCGGATTTTTCCCCCAATAAAGATGGTAATTTACAGCCCCTGTTACCGGCTGCCATGTCAGACGGTTCTGGAACTTTTCAGAAGTCGCTATCAACTGAGGTGTTCCTTCAGGCGGTGAGAGCGGTTTGCCAGATACCTCTTTGGAGGGGGAACTTTCGAGACCATCTTTTTCGGCAGTCAGAATATAGTAAAATGGCAGTTCTTCGTGCAGATCAGCATGCACAAAACCGCTTTCAACCTTCTGAATCATTGCACCGTTTTCCGGTGTGACTCCCTGTACCTTTGACCAGTACAGGTTATATGTGGTTGCATCCTCAACCGGTTTCCAGGTCAACCGGTTCTGGAATTTTTCAGGGGTGATGGTCAGTTCCGGAATCTTCTGTGGCGGTGTCAGGGGTTTGCCAGTTGCTTCTGCAGAAGGTGCGCTTTCCAGCCCATCTTTTTCGGCCGTTACAATATAATAGTATGAAACCGCCTCGTGAAGATCAGTGTGAACATATCCACTCGCAACATTCTCTATTTTTGCCCCGTTCTGGGTAGTTACTCCCTGAAATTTAGACCAGTAGAGGTGGTATGTGGTTGCACCTTTTACCGGTTTCCACTGTAACCGGTTCTGAAATTTTTCGGGAAGAACGATCAGCTGTGTCACTATCCCTGGCGGAGCAAGGGGAATTGTGCTGACTTCTTTCGATGCTTCGCTCTCGAGTCCATCTCTTTCAGCTGTGACAATGTAATAGAACGGGACCGCCTCCTTCAGATTTGAGTGTGTATATCCGAGGCCCACGTTGTTTATCTTTGTTCCGTTCTGTGGGGTCACGCCCCTGGTTTTTGACCAGTACAGATGATAGGCTGTTGCTCCTTCGACCAGTTTCCATGTCATTTGGTTTTGATATTTCCCGGCGGATACGCTCAGATTCTCCGGGGCAGGTGGAGGTACGGGCGCTGGTTCAGGTTTAGGTGGAGGTACGGGCGCTGGTTCAGGTTTAACGTCGTCTACCACCCGTTGTTTTTCAGCTGCGGATATAGGTTCCAGGATGGCATTCTGAAATTGCTCGGTTGCCAGTAGCTGGGGCCGCTTGATAGCTTCTCCCATGACAATGACCCGTTTCTTTGGAATCTCAGGAATCACGACTGTTGCAGGGGCCTTTTCTTCTTCCGGCGTTTTGGCTTTCCCAAGAGCTTTAGCCTTTGCCAGGGCTCTGGGCTTTGCCGGTGGGGCAATAAACTTTGTTGGTACTTCAGTGAGTTCTATCTGGGTTTTTCCGTCAGCGGTCAGGTGCTTGGTACTCACTTTCAGGTACCGGGAGGAGTAATCGATCAGTCCGACATAGTCCTTCCCATATATATTAACCGTTATGGAAGCATACTCGTTTTTGAGCATGATACCTGGTGAGAAGGAGAGCTTAAATGAATCAGTCCGGTGCGGCTTGATAACAGGCAGGCGGGTTCCACGCCAGCGCCTGTATCGTCCAATCTTGAAGATGATAATGCTGGTTATATCGATGACATCGTTTGTGTCATTCGTGACATCGAAATAGGTGTTGAATACCCTGGCTTCGTTGTTCCACTTTATCAGAATGGGGGAGATCCGAACGGGTCTTTCCTGTAATCCGAAGGTGTCAATTCCAATACAGAAGAGCAGAGAAAAAACCACCGCAACCTTCAAATAATGTGATTGGAATTTCAAAACATCCTCATGTCAGTTTTGGTACCCATTACTCAGAAGCGAGCGATTTATTCCAATATTGTTCTCTAATCGGAATCTACTCAACCAGAAATTCTTTCTTTGAAAAGTCTTCCTATATACATAACGTTCCGTTTGATTGTTATGCTGTAGAATTTTTTGTAGACGTTATTGATTCTTAAGTCAAACAAAAATTGAGTTTGGCTGCACTAAAACAATAAATCCTACATCAGGTTTTTTCAAGCTTCTGGTGCCCGGGAAGATTCGGCCAGGTCTTTATCCGAGGACTGTTCTTAAGGTTTCAATCATCTGGTCAATATGGGGTTTTTCACAGATTAATGATGGGGTCAGCACAGCACAATCGCCGGAAAAACGGACATGGAGTCCTGCATTAAATAGCTTTTCCGCTGCTGTCATCCCGAATGTTCCCGGTGCGCCCTGTGCTTCAAACTCAACACCGGCAGCCAGGCCGTATCCGCGAATATCAGCAATTCCCGGAAGATCACGCAGCGCGAATACCTGATCCAGAAAATAGGGTGATATGTCGGCGGCATGAGCAACAACATGGTCTTTCTGAAAAATTTCCAGCGTGGCCAGTGCGGCAGCGCATGCTACCGGATGTCCGGAATAGGTGTAACCGTGCGCAAACTCCACTCCCTTCGTTTTGGGTTCATTGACCAGGCGGTTGTAAATCTCCTTGCTCACAGCTGTCGCTCCCATGGGAAATGCACCGTTAGTCAGTGCCTTTGCCATGGTTACAATATCCGGGGTCACCCCAAAAGCCTCACCTGCAAACATTTTCCCGGTTCGTCCAAAACCGGTAATGACTTCATCAAACACCAGCAGGATGCCATGCTCATCACAGATTTTTCTCAGACGTTCCAGGTATCCGATGGGTGGTACGAGCATCCCCGTGGACCCTGCAATAGGCTCAACGAAGCAGGCAGCAATGTTTTCAGCTCCATAGGTGTCTACGGATCGAATCAGGTCATCTGCCAGTTCAGCCCCATTTTGAGGTTGTCCCCTCACAAAACGCTCGGTTCCGGTCCAGGTGTGCCTCATATGGTGCACGTTCAGTGTGATTGCCTCGAAGGTACGTCGGTTTCGTCCAATACCGCCCAGAGAGGTTCCACCGATATTCATCCCATGG
>JAOZRE010000491.1 GCA_029940215.1 bacterium
AATTCTATTATTCATCCCCGGATGATAGAATTGATTCTGGATGAAGTAGAAGAGGCCGGACTGGTTCACGTCACTATGAACTCCGCTCATGGCGGACATTTTATCTGCAACTGTTGTAGCTGCTGTTGCCAGGCTCTCCCACTGATGATCAGCGAAGGATTAGACATCAGCGATCCCAGCCGTTTCATGGCAAGCGTCGACCCCGATCTGTGCGATGGTTGCTTATTATGCAGGGATCGGTGCGTATTCAATGCCCTGACCGATACCCAGACTGCCGAAGGCATGATGATTACAACTGTCATTGACGAGAAATGCCTAGGCTGCGGACTGTGTCATTCGACCTGTCCTACCGGGGCCATCACTTTAAAGGAAACACGGTCCATCGATTTCATCCCCTCATAAAGCCTCAATACGAGAACCCTGAATTCAGGGTTCTCGCTGCAAGTCTCACGATTCAAACTACCCGCGCCCTCCTGATCCTCATGTTCTGTTGTGCCCGGGGGCAGCACCGTTCAAATGCTGTACCGGTTGGGTTACACAAACCCACACCCGCATACCCTGCCGCGGCGGGTTGGAGACATCACTCACCTTTGACCAGACAGCCCCGTTCCTGCTGGATCTTATTTTTGGGACCATTACCCGCATACCAGGTGGCATAAAGACTTGAGTTAATACCCATCAGACTGGCACAAGGCAATTTGCCCGCTTTCCTTGAAGTAGCCAGGCAATTCAGACGAGACTACCGTTCTGCCACCTGTTTAATAAACGATCTTCTGGAAATAAGCAGCCATGACAAACCGGAGATAGAAACAAAGGTAATGTATAAAACACCCAATCCAAAGATATAGCTGAGCCAGTCCATGGAGATCAGCAACATCCCGATGCTGCCGCAGGTTAACCCTGCAAACGCAATCAATGAAGATGCCGAACCGGTATCAGACTCCTGTTGTTCCAACATCAGATTTGCGTTGGGAGAAGGTGTTGCGATGGTGCAGACAATAGCAATGAAACAGGCTCAATGCTCTTGTATCATTATTAGCTTTCATTCTCCAGGGCTTAAAACATTAATATTTTTAAAGGGAGTCAGGCTACTTCGGGGATACCCGTCTTTTTAAATCCAGGGAAGCGTACGGATCCGAAACCGCTTAAGGCTGAGCATCATCCGGGCCGCCTGCTGATATTCCCTGTAACAGGATACCTTGTCTGCCAGCGATACCAGAAGTGATTCCGGGTAGCGTGGGGGAATGGGTGTCAACGGCCACATGTGCCTGAGGATGGCATTTTTTTCGATGTCGTTGAGGCTGAATACACTTTCGGCATTCCTCAATGCAATGCGGGCATGTTTGAGACCGTGAAGGCCGGGGCCGCCGGTATGCCAGTCATAGAGGTAAAAATCATGCAGCAGGGCACCCCGAGTTGCTGAATGATAGTCCAACCCCCAGCACCTGGCCATTGTGTAAACAAGGTCGGCCACCTGCAGGGTATGGTCCAGGCAGGATACCTTTGCATGATGGCGATATGACCCCATTGACAGAAACAGTTTGTGATCTATTATGTCACTCAGTAACGGATCCCGGTGCAGGGTCTGCATGTTTTGAAACATCATTCTCCCCGCCCCTTTTTCCTGTGCCGGATTAATCGCTGTTTGGATTGTTTGATGCGCTCCATCCGGTCTTTCAATGCCGACGGCGGTTCAAGCAGTTGCTGGATTGAAAGACCCGGCAGAATCTGTTTGAATTGTCTGTTCAAGTTTCGGCTGAAAGCCAGCAATTGTCCTGGACGCCAGATACCTGCGGAGTATACAAAATCAGCTTGCAGAATCAAAATCGCCGCACCATTTATCATCATCAGTTGCTGATCGTCAATCAGGCCAGCCAGCATCATCGATAAAGGGTAGAGGGTTTTTTCAAATATCAGCGACAAAACGGCCCAGGCAATTGAAAATGGCAGGCAGACATGTCCCCGAACGTTCAATGCGTTGTCTGTGTAGTCCCAGTAGCGGCGTTTGAATAGCCGCATCATCACTTCGCCGGTTACAAATTCCATGATGGTGATTGCTGAAAAATATATCAGCAACCGGGTCAGCATAGTCTCGTTATGGGTAAAAACGATGGTGATCATGATAAACACACCAGCATTACCATAGAGTGGCACCAACGGCCCTTTCAAAAAGCCGGGATTTAAAAGTCGGCCCTGGCTGACAGATCGGTACAGGGCTTCCAGGAGCCAGCCCAGCATCGAAAACAAAAAGAAAAACGCCAGCAGCTGGTTGAAACTGTACGCCTCATCAAGTATCTGCCAATACAAATACATTTTTTGAATAACCGGTACCAGAAGCATCTTATCCCCCGTTTTGTTGCAATGGTTTGGCTGGCAGAAGCGCCCTGACCAGAAAATCGATCTCCTTCTCGAACCTTCGGATGGAAACAGGCTCCATCCGCTCTCTGACGGATTCCGTCATACCTTTCAATGTGAAAATCAGGGTGTTGATAAGCGCCTTCTTCTCACCCGCGGCCATTTTTTTCGAATCGATACCGTCCAGAATGCGCGCGATCACTGTCTGCGTTTTCTTCTCAAGTTCAGCAAGATAAACCCTGATTTTCTCGTCGTAGTTGCCGTAAAGCAACTTGTCCGACAAAAATGGGTTGTCAATGGATACCCGAAGATGACCCAACGCTGTGATTCTGAGTTTTTCAATGGGATCCTTGATATTGTCCAGCGATTTCTCCAGCATCTCCTCAAATACAGCCAATTTCTCCGTGGCCAAGGCTTTGAATAACCCATCCTTGTTGCCGAAATAGTTGTAAATCGTCCCCTTGGCTACATCCGCCATCCGGGCTATCTCGTCCATTCCTGTTCGACGAATGCCGAAGCGGTTGAAGAGCTTCTCGGCAATTTCGAGAATCTGTCTTCGCTTGATTGGTTTCATAGCTGATCTCCTGGATATTGAATAAATGGTTTTTTGTACTTTTTCGTACCTATAGTTTAATAATACAACTTAGCAAAAAAGTTGTCAAGTAAGAAAATGACGCTTAAGCTTTGGCAGGATGGCTGACTTCCAAGGATGAGTTCTCTATCAGATTGATCAGGTCAAGCTGCAAAATTCAGGCAGGGTTATTTAACAGGGGAATATGTCAGATCAGCAAATCACCTTCGCACTTCACTACCCTGAGTAAGTGGAATCAGCAGGTGACAGCATATGGAAAATCGTCATGCCATTGAGGGATCGTACAAAAATAACTAG
>JAOZRE010000492.1 GCA_029940215.1 bacterium
ACCATCCACTCACCATCAGGTTTGAAGATTTCAAAGTAACCAACTATTTGCAGAAGATCAAACCAGCCACAACTTATCTTTATCAACCCCAAAAGGCATCACTTGCAGCTGGCAACCCGGCACGAGAAAGTGGCAGCATTTTGGTCGAACAGTTACGCAACTGATACCGTCTCTGACAAATTTTGTACTTCATAACCGGCAATATGAATTCACTTAAGAGCACCTTGACAAATTCAAGCTGCTGAAATATTTTAATATTTACTTTCAAGAAAGTGCCAATTCAGATAGAATTTGCATATATTAACCCAATGATAACAAAATTATAGGAAGATATATGCAACCAGGATTTTTCGATATCAACGACAAATACAAATAACTGTCACAACTGGGTGACCCATTGGTGGAGATTGTAAAAATGGTTGATTTCTCCATGTTCGAAGACATCTACCATATCGCGTATCCCAAAAGAGATAAACCGACAAAGAAAAATCCCAGAAACGCCGGTCAAAAGCCCATAAGACCAATCATTATCATCAAGACTGTTTTTCTCAAGAAACTGTTCAACCTCTCAAATGAACAGGCAGAGTTTCAAATCACCGATCGGCACAGTTTTCAGCGGTTCATTGGTATTAATGCCAATGCATCGGCTCCGGATTTCACCACTATTTGGAAACACGAAAACAAATTATCAGAACTCGGACTCGTTGACCGGCTATTTGAACGATTCGATACCTTCTTAGCGCAGCAGGGCTTCAGGCCAAGGGTGGCGCCATCATCGACGCAACTATTGTCGAAGTTCTCAAACAGCGTAATACACACGATGAAAACAAGCAGATAAAGTCCGGTAAAACGCCTAAAACATTCAAAAATAAGCCTTTGACTGAGAAACAGATTACAGACAATCGTATAAAATCTAAAATCCGTTGCCGGGTTGAGCATGTATTTGGCTTCATGGAGAACTCAATGTCTTCCATATTCACTCGAACAATCGGAATCAACAGAGCCAAATATCAGATTGGCTTGATGAACCTTGTTTACAATATCTGCTGTTTTGTTCAATTGTCTCGAATTCGCGGCTGTACTGCGGGATAAGTGTGTCAAAAACCAGATACCTGGCCTCATTATGTGCTAAGGCCAGATGATTTTCTGAAAACAGCACAGTAAATTTAGCGAAAAGCCACAAATGTTTGCTTTGGTGTCTGCGGTGTTGTTACACCGATTTATGAAAATTTAAAAAATCACGGTGCCCTAAATCAAAAAAATTTGCCGTTTGTCCATGGAATTAGAGGTTCAGTTTCCTGGGTATCATCAATTAAGAGACCTATCCGGATTACTCAAATGTTGCTTTATCAGGATTTCATGAGATAAAGGAAATATAAGGGATCACGCAGATGAAATCTGAACGCATGATTTAACGGTGTTTGATTTTGAATTCAAACAGAATCGGCTACTACTAATTGACTGAATTTATAAATTGATGCGATTTTGAGGATGGACAACTCTAAACTGTTCAGTTTTTAACATTACAACGAATTAACCGAAATAAAAAAATGGAGATAGCTTGATATGGGCAAAATCGAAACTAAGATTCAACCGGATTATAAGGAATCATTTTACTCCACTCATGCCAGGAGATATGCCGAAGTGTCGCATCAGTTCCTGCAGTCAGTTTACAAAGAATCATCACACCCGGATCTAAAAGGAGATGTCTCTTTGCATGGTCGCCTTAAGGAACTTACAAAAGGGAAAAGGGGGCTTGATGCAGGATGTGGAGCAGGTGCCAGAGATGTTTTTGCTTTCTGGAAAGAAGATTTCGATATGTGGGGTTTTGATGCTGTGAAGGAAAATATTGAACTTGTTACTGAATTGCATCCGGAAATCCAAGATAGAGTTTTTGTTCATGATTTGAGTCACCCCCTTTCCTTTGAAGATAATTACTTTGATTTTGCCATGTGTAATGCTGTTATACAACACCTTGAGCCTGGTGATGTATATAGGACTGTAATCCCTGAGTTTGCTCGAGTTATTCGTCCCAACGGTGTTCTACAGTTAATGTTTAAGAGCGGAACCGGCATAGACACCATCTATGATAAGGATTATGGCGTTGATAGACATTTTCGCTTATATGAGGATAAAGATATTTTGGAAGCTGCCGAATCCGTAGGAATGTCTTTAATTGAGGAAGACGGGAAAGCAATGGGAGGCGTGATGAGTTTTGTTGATCCAAAGAATTCAAGACATTCGGTAATGTTCCTACGTAATGCATGACTTTATTTTCCTCTTTCATGTTTATTGCCGAGTTTTAAAATGTTCACGAGTCAGTTGATCGTCAATGGCAGCTGTAAACAAGTGGATATTATTCGCGCTTTTGGAATACCTCCCATCAGCATGAAACGGGCAGTGAAGCTGTACCGGGAAAAAGGACCGCCGGGTTTTTTCGAGAAGAAAAAAACAATCAAAAAGCCACGTGTGTTGACGTTGCCGGTGTTGGAAAAAGCCCAATTTTTGCTCGACGAAGGGAAAAATCGCTTTGAAGTGGCGAAAGAGTTGAATATTAAACCGGATACATTTTACAAAGCGATTCGGTCCGGCAAGTTGATTGAACGACCACTTGACGAAAAAAAAACAAAAGCGAAAGAAGTATAGAAGACAGCAATAGCCCGATGGGCCAGGCATGCACCCGGACCGTTCAGCGAGTGGCTGCCGCAACTGGTATGATCGATCAGGCCGAAGTAATATTCGAAGATCTGCAGGATGTCAGGGGAGGTGGTGTTCTTTTTGCTCTTCCTGCATTGTTGATGAACGGACTCTTGAAGTACTCAGATAAGTTTTTCAAGCTTCCGGATGGGTACTACAGTCTTTACAACATTTTTTTGCTTCTGGGTTTTATGGCTCTGGCCAGGGTGAGAAACATCGAACGGCTCAGATACCAGGAGCCGGGGGAATGGGGTAGGATATTGTGGGATTGGACCGGATTCCAGAAGTTCGTACCCTCAGAGAAAAAGTCAGTTTCTTATCTGCAGAGGAGAAAAATGTTAGTCAGTGGAGCGGCAGACTGTCAAAAGATTGGATGGACCAAAATCCGGATGCAGCCGGAGTGCTTTATGTGGGCGGCCATGTTCGCACATTCTACGGATCGAAAAACAAGCTTCCCCGGCGCTATGTATCCAGGCAAAAATTGACTTTAAGGGGAATGACGGATTACTGGGTAAATGACGCTCTGGGACGCC
>JAOZRE010000493.1 GCA_029940215.1 bacterium
GCCTGCGTACCGTCCATTTCCGGCATCATGATATCCATACAGATCAAATCATAGGGCTGCGAGGGCTTCTGTTCAAAGGAGATGCTAACAGCACTGACGGCCTCCAGGCCATTCTTGGCAACATGACAGGTACCGTAGCGGGAAAGATAGGAAGATAGGAGCTGCCGGGCGGTAAAATCGTCTTCTACAATCAGGATTTTAAGTGGTTCACCGGCCCGGTATTTCAGTTCTGAGCTGGCAGGTTGCACCGATGGTTTTGGTGCGGGTGGTTCCTGCGGCTGTTTTTCCTCGTCATGCGACACACTCTCATCAGGTTGATTTCCTGAATCCAGGTTGATTACTTCCTGTTTGTTTTCCACAGGTGTCGACTCTTCCGTTTTGTATTCAACTGTTCCTACTTCGCACTTGTCAACTGTTTTTGTCAGCACTTGTAATATTGGCCCTGCTGCACGGTGATCGCTCCCATGTTCTCCAATGTCGGCTAGCACCAGGAGCATCCAGTCAACGGCTGACAGCAAGAGATTTGCGATTTCACGGGTCACAACCAGTTTGCCGCTCCTGATAAGAGCAAACAAGTCCTCTGTCTTGTGAGCGAAGTTTGCAAGATGTGTAAACCCAAGCATACTACTGTTGCCTTTAGTCGAATGAAAAGCCCGGTAAATACGATTAATAATCTCACTGTTGGACACATTTTCTTCGAGTTCCATAATATCTGCATTAACACACTCCAGCAGATCAGTGGCCTCTTCAACAAAGTCATTGATGATTTCCTGCATTTCGTCCATTTTTCTCTCTTTTACTTTCAATAATATCATAAATAAGGCAGTTAGCTACCCAATATGTTTAGCATCAGATCAATGCGTGTTTATTCAGGATTTCAAGCAATTTACCCTTGTCTATCGGCTTGATCAAATAGCCGTCACAGAGGTTGCTGTACGCTTTCATAACGTTTTTAACATCTCTCAGGCCAGTAGTCATGATAATTTTAGCACCGTAAGAGGATATAATATCTCTCTCCTTTTCGGCATCACGGATTTGTTTCAATACCTGATGTCCGTCCAATACGGGCAACATGATATCGAGGCAGATAAAGTCATAGGGTTCGTTCTCCTGCACCGATTGCCGCACGGCTGTAACAGCTTCCAGGCCATCCACTGCGATATGCGTTACTCCGTACTCCTTCAACAGCTCCTGGAGAAGTAGCCTGCTGGTGAAGTCATCTTCCACAATCAGTGTTTTCATGATTTTTCCTCTTTGTCAGTTAAGTTAAGTTCATATTCAACCGCGGTTTTCAGATCTGAAAATCTGATTTCCAGGTCTGTTATCAGATCGTCGATACCTTCAGGGCTCCGGGATTTCATCATGGTTTCCAGTTTAAGGGCGGCTTCCATGAGTTGCAGACCACTGATATTGCCGGCAGCTCCTTTGATGGTGTGAGCCTGTCTACGGGTTAGCTCTATATCACCTGCCCGCCAGGCTTCCTTTATAATATCGATCTGTTTTGGAATGTCGGACAGAAAGCCTTTAGCAATCGTCACAGCCAGCTCATCATCATCCATCAGCCGTGTCATCAGAAGCTCTTTATCAAATACCATTTCTGCACTGTCCTGAGCTGCGTTTTCTTTCTTCGGTACCGGTTTTGAATCAGAGGGGATAGTCACGTCAGTTTTTGATGATGGCAGGTTTTTTTCCAGTATTTCAGCAAAAGCCCTCAGTGATATTGGCTTGGACAGGTAATCATTCATGCCCGCCTCCAGGCATTTTTCACGGTCGCCCTCCATGGCATTGGCTGTCATGGCGATGATGGGAACCTCATGATTCTGAACTTTGGATTCTGGGTCGCGGATCTGACGCGTGGCTTCATAGCCATCCATCTCCGGCATCATGATGTCCATCAGCACTAGATCATAGGAAATGGATTCCAGCGCCTTAAGGGATTCGGTACCGTTAGCTACAGCTTCTGCTGCCAGACCCAGTTTTTTTAACATCCCCAGGGCTACCTGCTGATTAGTAATGTTATCTTCTGCCAGGAGAATGCGGTAACCCTTGTTGTCAAACACCGGAAGAACAGATTCCCGGGCTATATGGCGGGTAGTGATCATATCAGTGTTTTCTTTACCCAATACAACTGAAAGAACCCCCTTTAGCTCTTTATGATTTACCGGCTTGGTGAGGTAACCAGCAAATCCAGCATCCTCAAATTTTTTGGCATCACCTCTCAAACCCAGGGATGTCAATATGATTATTTTAATGTACTCAAACCGCTGATCTGCCTTTATGGCACGACCTAGCGCCTCTCCGTCCATACCGGGCATCTGCATGTCTGTGACGACAATAGAAAACGGGTTGTTGTCATCGAGTGACTTATGCAGGAGTTGAAGCGCTTTAGAACCGTCTTCTGCTTCAATGGGACGCATTCCCCATTGTATAAACCGTTGTAATAAAACTTCACGATTGGTTTGATTGTCATCTACAAGAAGTACACGTATACCTTTCAGGCCCGGGATCTCAGGCTGTTTGTCCCGGTTTTCTTTTGGTTGTTTTGTAAACCGGGCGGTAAACCAGAACTCAGAGCCTTTATCTTCGATACTGTTTACGCCGATTTTCCCATTCATAAGCTCTGAGAGTTGTTTTGAGATAGCAAGACCCAGGCCGGTTCCACCGAATTTTCTGGTGGTTGAGGCATCCACCTGGGTAAATTGTTCAAACAGAGAGTCGACCTTGTCAGCAGGTATCCCGATGCCGGTGTCTTTAACAGAAAATCGGACAAGACTTTCCGTGTCTGTTTCCGAGACTGTTTCGGCCAGAACTGAAACCTCACCCTTTGAGGTAAACTTGATCGCGTTTCCGACAAGGTTTGTCAAAATTTGCCTTATCCGACCTGGATCACCTGTAACGAATGCCGTAACTCCCGGGTCTGCACTACAGATAAATTCCAGCCCTTTTTCATGTGCTTTTAGGGCCAGGGTGGTGGCAAAATCGTCAAGCAGCTCAACAAGATCAAAATCTATCAGTTCAAGCTCGAGCTTGCCCGCCTCAATCTTTGAAAAGTCCAGGATATCATTAATAAGAGTGAGCAACGATTCCCCACTGGACAGTGCCGTTTCTGCAAGGTGGCGCTGCTCATCGGTCTGTCCGGTATCCAGCAACAGTCCAAGCATGCCGAGGACACCGTTTATGGGTGTTCTGATCTCGTGACTCATGTTGGCCAGAAATTCTGACTTGGC
>JAOZRE010000494.1:0-2276 GCA_029940215.1 bacterium
ACCGCTTTCTGCAGGGTTGAATAGAGCATGATGGGAAATATGAAACTGGTTTTGAAGGCTGAGATCACGGTCAACAGCCCCACCAGGAATATCATCAGCCCCCAGTGCTGAGTCGCCAGGGTGTACTCGGCAACCAGTTTAAGCTGAAACATCTTCATCAACCCGGCTTCCGGTGAGAGGACCATCCTCACGGGAGTTATGGTGATCAGCCCCGTGATAACCAGAAAGGGCCGCAGGGTTTTGTCGATCACCTTCTCCACCATCGTCACCCGTGTCAGGTAGGCTACATCCCCCCGGTGCCGGATGTGGCTCCGGATTTTCCGGACAACCAGGACCAAAATCAGAATCCCGGCAATCGCAATAAAAGGGGCGTGATCCCTCAAACTCCTGCGGGTGGCATAGTCAGCAACCGCCTGAAACTGGTCGTAATCCTCGGGAATCTCCAGTACGCCATTCTTCTCGGTGTAATCCCGGTAAGCCGCCTTCATATCCGCAAACAGGTCCGGCATCTGCTCCCTGAGATCGTTGGTTTCGCCGGGGTCGGTCATAAAATTGTAAAGACGCCACTGGTTATCCCCAACAGGTTTCCGGTTCCTTACCAGTTTGTAATCCCCCCGGAACAGGGCCGCGTTGCCGGTTAGCTCGCACCCAACGGCTTCATCTGCCGCATATACCTGCCTGGCGTGTCCGGCCAGCAGCGGTGCCAGGCTTCTTCCAGCCAGCGGTTCCACCTCCCGGCCTCTGTATGAGCTTCCCGGGTGGGCGACACCGGCCAGATCCAGGATGGTCGGTGTGATATCCGTGGCAAAGGTGAATGTGTTCGACCGTTGCCCTTTATCCCGGATCGGGTCTCCACCGATAATCATGGGCACCCGCATGCCGCCTTCTCCCGCAAACATCTTGTAGAATGCCAGGGGAGACGCCGCTGCACTGGCGAAACTGATCCCCATATTGACATAACTGCCGCGGGTTCCCAGGGTATCGTAATCCAGATTGTAACCGTTGCCGCGCAGCCACAGCCTGCTATATATCGCATTAAAAGCCGGTTGATCAAACGAATCGTTGACCTGGGGACCGTTGTCCGAGGTGAAGATAAAAATGGTGTTTTCGTACTGGCCTGTCTTTTTGAGGTATGCCATTAGCCGGCCGATATGAAAATCCATGGCGTCGACCATCCCGGCATAGACAGCCATTTTCCTGGACTGATACCGTTTCTGCTCGGCGCTGAGAGCGTTCCAGTTCAGGGTGGTGGGCATCTCAACCATCTTCGTGTCTTCAGGCACCAGTCCCTGCTTTATTACGCTCTGCAGCCGGTTTTTCCGCAGCTCCTGCCAGCCCATATCGTATTGCCCCTTATATTTGTCGGTGAATGACTGGGGCGCCTGTACCGGAATATGAACCGCCTGGAAAGGGATGTAGGAGAAAAAAGGTTTGCCATCCGCCCGGTTGGATTCGATGAATTCGATAGTCTTGTCAATGAAGTATTTCGAGGAGTAGAAATCCTCCGGTAGCTTCAGAGGCTTGCCATCCTCGTACCAGGTGGCCTGTTTATAGAGTGGCGCATACGATTTTTGCTCCCAGTTGTCTGCGCCGGACTCCATCAGCGAGATCGTCCTTTCGAACCCGCGTCTGCTGGGTAACAGGTCAGGCGTTTTGCCCAGGTGCCATTTTCCCGTCATGTAGGTATGGTACCCGGTTTCCCTGAGCAGGGTGGCGACGGTCACCACCTTGTGGTTGAGAACCCCCTGGTAGTTCTCCCTGTCGGACAGTTCCGGCGGAATGACTTCGGGAATATCCGGCACCCCTGCACGGTGGCTGTCGACGCCAGTCAGCAGCATGGCCCGGGAGGGGGAGCACATGGCAGCGGTGTGGTAGTTGGTAAACTGCACCCCCTCGTCGGCCAGCCTGCTGATATTGGGGGTCCTGACCTCACTGCCGTAGGGCTGGGTATCAGTGAAACCCAGGTCGTCGGCCAGGATCAGCACAATGTTGGGCGGTTTGGCTGAAGCTGTGCTCAGTGAAGAGAACAGAAATAGAAACGATAGCAGAAGTGTTCTCAAGTATCTCGACATGGTAAACCTCCTTAGGGATTATTCTTTATAAACGCCATAACGATTTCTGCGGCTTCCGGTGATTTGTGTTTGTAATAAATATCAGAGGAAGACTTGGCTTCTTCTCCTGCTATTTTGGCGTCTCTGCTTCCTTTTTAGTGATCACTTCCCGCAGGAACCTGAATCCACGGGTTATATTCTCATCCAGGTTGAAGGGGACGAAGG
>JAOZRE010000494.1:2286-3225 GCA_029940215.1 bacterium
TTACAGGGGTATCCCGGATTCTGGTCTCCCCCGCAGCGGAAGAGATTTTCCAGCAGGTAGAAGATCAGCTCCCCGGGGATGCCGATGCCAACCTCATGGGGCAAACAATTTCCAAAGACCCTGTCGCCGGCGCCCGGAATAAACACCTGGGGTGCCTGTTTCAGGAATGGCAGCAGGCCTCCCTTGACGCAGGATTCGCCAAACCCCTCGAAGAGGTTGTAGGTGGAAGGGGTGTGCTTGTGTTCATAACACAGGGAGTGCAGCATGCTGGTCAGTTGCTCTCCATCAGAATAAATAACGATGGCATCAGGAATGAATTCGGTTTCCTTCAGAGGGCAGCAGAGAAATCCGCAGTACCCATCCGCCTTCTGCAAATCTTCGTCCGTATAGTATTCCCTCTGGGTGGCGAACCGCTTCACTTCGGCTTCCCGGTCCTTATGCCAGAGCTGCATCATCTGACTCTCTATCAGCTCCTCTTCGGTGATATCCGCCCAGCGGTGGAAACCGGTGGCCGGGACGCAGAAATTGTCATCGGAAGTCATGGCAATCAGTCCGCCAAAACGGCGCACGTGGGTAAACGCCTGACACAGGGCCAGTTTAAACCCTGCCTTCGACGGCCAGATGGCATGCTTCGGAATTTCGCTCTTATCCTTGATATACTTTATCGCCACCGGATAAGTGGAAAAATGAAGCTTGTTGTGCAGGTCTGTCCCTGCCTTTCGGTACTCCTCTGCTGTTTTCATAAGCGAATCTCTTATTTGTTTTTACGTAAAAAGCTGCAGCACCCCGGTTCCTTCCAGGATGTTGTTTACGCGTGAACGGTCGTCCTCACCGAGTGCCTCATAAGCCTCCCGGAGCCATTGCAGGCATTTGGCCTGATAGGTGAACGGGTTCTGGGTCCAAGGCTTGCCGTCGAGGGTCATCTCCAACTTTTCGGCC
>JAOZRE010000121.1 GCA_029940215.1 bacterium
TCGAAGTATCGAAATCCCAAAAACCAGACATCATTCTGATGGATATTCGTATTAAAGGTGAAATGGATGGAATCGAAACTGCGGAGATCATTCGAACACGATTCGAGATTCCTGTCGTATTCTTGACTGCATATTTGGATGAGAAACGACTTGATGAAATAAAACTGACAATACCGTTCGGGTATATTGTGAAACCGGTTCAGAAAAAAGATCTTAAAGTGACACTTGAGATGGCACTTCATGTTTCAGAGATGGATGTAGAAAGGAAGAAAACAGAACAGAAACTCAAAGAATCTGAAGAAAAATACCGTAACATCCTTGAATCAATTGAAGATGCATATTACGAAGTTGACCTTACAGGTAAATTGACATTTTTCAATGACTCGTTGTGTAAAAAAACGGGGTATTCAAGGGATGAATTGTTTAAATTAGGTTTTAAAACTTATACTACCGATGAACAAAGAGATGATGTGTTCAAATCCTTTAATGAAGTATATAAGACAGGAAAGTTGAAATCTGAAGTTCAAATGGAGTATGTCAGGAAAGATGGTAAAATCGTCTATGTAGAAAGTTCTATATCTCTAAAAAAAGACAAACAAGGAAATCCAGTAGGATTTTTTGGAACTATGCGTGACATTTCAGAAAGGTATCAATCACGGAAACTACTCGAAGAATCTGAACAGAACTATCGGACGTTTATCGACAATTCTCCTATATCAATTATTGTAATTAGAGATACCAAAGTAATATATGCTAATCAATTGACATTAAAAAAATCTGAGTATTCTTTCGATGAAATTGTAAAACTGACTTTTATGGAGTTGACGGCTCCAAGTGACTTGGATGAAACAATATCTCGTTGGGATAGGAGAGAGAATAATACAAATCCTGACAGATCTTTTGAAATGGCAGTAATCTCCAAGTCCAAAAAGATAATGTTGGTTAGAGTTTTTTATATTGAAGTAGTTTGGGAAGGAGAACCAGCGTATTTGTATTTCCTAAATGATATTACTGAAAGAGTTAAAGCAGAACAGGAATTGATAGAATCTGAGGAAAAGTTCAGAACAGTCGTAGAAAATGCAGATGATACAATTGTCGTCATTCAAGACCAAAAGTTGGTTTATACAAATCCAAAGTTTGCAGAACTAAGTGGATATTCTGAAGATGAATTAAAAACCATTGAATTCACGGACTTAATCCATCCAGAGGATTATAAGATGGTTATCGAACGATATCTCGACAGAATGTCTGGTAAAGAAACAATAGATCGATACTCTTATAGACTGATTGACAAATACGGTAATATTAGGTGGGCAGATGTAAAACCCACGGCAAC
Source organism: bacterium (assembly GCA_029940215.1). Lineage (GTDB taxonomy): Bacteria > SAR324 > SAR324 > XYD2-FULL-50-16 > XYD2-FULL-50-16 > JAHJRI01. The sequence continues at coordinate 1,337 of JAOZRE010000121.1, forward strand.
TACCTGGGAAGGTAAAGAAAGTATGGTTGTAATTGCTACGGATGTTACAGAACAAAAACTAACAGAACAATCACTCAAAGAATCTGAAGAAAAATTCAGAATGGTAGCAACAATGATGCAAGAAGGTGTTGTATTGTCAGGAAAGGAAATGACACCGATATGGGTAAATCAAAAAATGTGTGATATGTCAGGGCTAACAGAGGAAGAACTATTAAATAATCAGATAGTTAATTTTTTTAGTGATGACAATTTATTAATAATTCTTGAGAACAGAGAAAAACTGTTAAATGGAGAACCAGTCGCTTACGAAATAACAGGCAAACCCGAAATTGGAGAACCTATTGATCTACTGGTATCGGAATCACCAATAATGGAAGACGGAAATTTTGTGTATTCTATCGCAGTTTTTACCGACATAACACATCTCAAACAACACGAACGAATACTTGAACAAAAAGTAGTTGAAAGAACCAAAGAAATCATGATTGCCCGAGATAAGGCAGAACAGGCAAATAGACTTAAGAGTGAGTTTCTTGCAAACATCTCCCATGAACTTAGAACTCCAATGCACGGAATATTGAGTTATTCAAGATTTGGATATGAGAATTTCAACCGTAAAGATGACGAAAAACTGATTGGATTTTTCAAAAATATTTTCAAAAGTGGAGACAGACTACTGAATCTGTTGAATGACCTTTTGGATCTGTCAAAACTACAAGCAAAAAAAATGGAGTATATAAAGGATAAATGGGACGTTAGGTCAGTATTCTATGGTATGAAATCGGAGTTTTCCATGTTAGGAGAGAAAAAAAATCTGTCGTGGAAAATACAAGAGATTGAAAAGATGACTGTCTCATTTGATATTGACCGGATCAAACAGGTAGTTTCAAATCTATTCTCTAATTCAATTAGATATTCCAATGAGAATTCAGTAATTGAGGTTTCCTTTGAAGAGACTTCTGATTTTATTACTGTGATAACAAAAAATAAAGGAGTCCCCATCCCGACTGATGAACTGGAGTCGATTTTTGATCCGTTTATTCAAAGTTCCACTACTAAAACAGGAGCTGGTGGAACTGGACTTGGACTACCGATCTGTAGACAGATCATCGAAGATCACGGGGGTAAAATCTGGGCAGAGGATAATCCGAACGGTGCAACCTTCAAGTTCCAACTACCAAAAGATCTAAATTGATATTGATTCTGAAAACTGACAATTGTTCTACATAAATCAATGTCAGGTCATGAAATATCCGTCACTACCTGTAGTCCGGTCATTCTGACCGTTCTAAAACCTTCTACCAAAAAACCAACCTCCAAAACTGATAATGAAAAAACAAAGGGTTTCAAGTCATTAAAATCAACTGGTTGACGGTATAGTCTGAAAAGTCGTAAAATCCTTTGTAAGGTAACAATACCGGTCACTTGACTGGTTACAATGGGTGTTACCTTTTGACCTCCATCAAGTAATACTGACATATATTACAGAAGTATGACCGTAAGTTACGGGTATATCTATTTAATACGGGAATCTTTATGGATTAATCGGCACCCCACACCTCGAAAAGCAGACCACCATGAGAATCAGTACACGATCCAAACTCATTATCGGTTACATCACCCTTCTCTTTTCGGTTATTGTTGCAGCCTCTTACGGTTACTATTCCCTTACAAGGGTCATCAAGCGCAAGGAGCAGATTCGGTTTTACACTGACAACCTGATACTCTCCAACCGCATTTACATGTACATGTCCGAGGCAACCAAGGCATTGAACAATTTCCTGTTGAACTACGACCGGAACCTTGTCCCCCGGGTGAATAAAAACCTGCAGCTGTTGCAAATAGAGTCGGAAAGGTTGAAAACCCTCTCCACAGGTACGGGAGATCCCGACCAGATAGCCATCGCCAGTGCCATCATGGAATCCGCAAAGGTGTATAGTGAGACCTTTCATTACATCGTGGAATCTGTCCTCAGAAGAGGCATCGACGCTGATTCCGGTTTACGGGGGAAGCTGAAGGGCCTTCGGGGAGAGCTCACTCGCGAGCTACCGAGGGATCTGATCCTCAATATGAGAATCCTGGAGATCCAAAACCAGACCAATTACCTGACGGTGGATACCACCCTGAAATCGGAGTATCTGCTGGAGTTCATCACCGATCATATCCCGCTGGTCGAAAGTCAACGGACACTGTTGCTGCTGGTTAGCTACAAAGCCTCATTCAACCGCCTCTTTTACGAGGATATGAATATCCGCGACCTGATCATCCTGATGCGGTTAAATATTGAGATGATCGAAATTTTTGTCACCGAAAACGTCAAGGAGGCCCAATCCGAATTAGAGGATCAGTTCGTTCTGACAGGGGAACTGGAACAGCGGCAAAAAGTGTTGAGCTTGCTGGTTACCATCATCACGATCTCCGCCGGACTGCTGGCCATCATTGTTTTCGGTACCAAGCCCCTGGCACTGGCCAGCCTGAACCAGGAGAAGGCAGCCATCCTGGAAGCCATTCGAGACGGCATTGTGGCGGTTAACCGGGATGCCACCGTCACCCTGATCAATCAGAGGGCCAAAGACCTGCTCGGACTAACGAAAAATTACGTCGGCAAACATATTCTGGACCTGTTTCCCAACTCCAGGCTGCCGATCGTCATGAAGAACGGAATTGCCGAGTACGACCAGGAACAGCAGCGTGGCAAGTTGACAGTCCTGACCACCCGTATCCCGGTTGTCTACCAGGACAAGATCATCGGTGCCATTGTCTGTTTCCGGAAAAAAGAGGAGCTCTCGCGCCTGGCGGGGAAACTGACCCAGGTTAATGCTTACATCGACGGTCTCAGGGCCAATAATCACGAGTTTAAAAATAAGCTGCAAGCCATCCAGGGCATGATTCAACTCGGGAAAATTCCCGAGGTACTCTCCTTTATTGAAACGGTACAGGCATCACATCAGCAACAGATATCCCAGTTTGTTGATCATATAAAGGACCCTGCCATTTCGGCGATTTTGCTGGGCAAATACAATCGGGCCCATGAGCTGGGCATTTCCATGTTTTTGGTTGATGACTCCAAGCTTGGCATATTGCCTGTAGAGTTGGACCGGAACGGACTGGTCAGCATCCTGGGGAACCTGATCGAAAATGCCATCGATGCCGTCCGGCACCTCAAGCACATGAAACGATATATCCGGGTCAATATCAAAGAATTGAACGACTCCATCTACTTTTCAGTAACCGATAACGGATATGGCATCGATCCGGATATCGCCGGACAAATCTTCGAGCAGGGATTCACCACCAAACAGGAAATGGATACCCTGATCACCAGCAATCCGAACAGTCTGGGAGAAAAACATATCGGGATGGGATTGTACATCACCCGGAACCATGTTATCAGTATGGGCGGCGATATCCAGTTTAAATCAGACCGACAGACCACTTTCGAAGTGACCATTCCGAAATTTCAACCGGAACAAACATCTCCGGCAGGATTGCTGAAGGGAGAGAACAGATTATGACCGACTTTGAGGTATTAATTGCCGAAGACGATTTCCGGGTTTCCAGTATCTGGCGGGAATTCACCGGCTCCGTCCCAGGCTTTCACATTGCCGGAGAGTGCCGAACAGGAGAAGAGGCTCTGAAATTCATCCTGCAAAAGAAAATCGACCTGCTGATCATGGACGTTTATATGCCGGACCTCGACGGGGTGCAACTCCTCTATGAAATCCGCAAACAGTCCATGCCCACCGACGTCATTGTCATCACAGCGGCAAAAGAGTCCGATATTATCCAGCGCATGATACGCATGGGTGTCCTGGACTATATCATTAAACCCTGCGGGTTCGACCGGTTTCAGATGGCGCTGAGCCACGTCAAGCACTTCCGGGAGGCCATGACCAAAAAGGAACTGGAGCAGAAACAGCTTGACCGTCTTCTCCGTCCTGGAAGTATTAATACGAGCGACAGCCGCCGAAAATTGCCAAAAGGACTCCAGGAACTAACCATGAAACGCATTTTGAGTTGCTTCGAAGAGAACCCCTTCTCACAAGGGGCAGATGATATCTCAAAGCAGACGGGACTTTCGACCGCCACCGTTCAACGATACCTCAAACACCTGGATACCATCGATATGATCAAAAAAGAGCTGGTATACGGCTCCCAGGGACGACCCGAGCACAAGTACTCAAAATCTGAGTGATCACCCAACCTGTCTGCTCAATAAAAGTTTAAAAATCAAAAGTCCTGCGCCTGGTGTGGGAAGGTGGTTTCTAATTGATCATGAGATTTATGAGAAAAAAGAGGTAAAAAGTTTTTATTATTTTTATCATTTCAAGCTAAAAAAAGGAACAAAAACTTGACTATGGGTATGGGAAGGCCTGTACAATGTAGGGGTATTGTTGGAATCTCACCTCGGCTGTTTACAATGGCTCTTTTCGGGAACCATTGGAGGTGAATTTTTAAATAACTCATGTTCAGGAGTGAATTATGAAGCGGTTTACCAAGAGCTTAATCGCCATTGCAGCGTTGATGATGGCACTGACCCCTGTTACCTTTGCCAAGGATTTTCTGAAATTTTCCGGCGGTCCCAGTGGTGGTACCTATCAGTATTTTTCAAATGGGATGGCTATATATCTGTCCAAGAACATATCCAATCTGAAGGTGTCCAATCAGGCTTCCCGTGGTAGTGTTGAGAATATTCGAAAAGTCAACACCAAGCGTGCGGATTTTGGTATCGCCTATTCAGGTGACCTGTATCTGGCCCGTAACGCCCGGTTAGCCGGCGACAAAAACAAGTATATGAATGTCCGCGCGGTTGCGTTCCTGTACAAAGCACCAGCTCAGCTAGCTGTATTGAAGGATAGCGGCATCATGAATGTTGCTCAACTGAAGGGAAAAAGAGTGGCATTGGGGGGACCGGGATCCGGTGCAGCCGCATCTGCTGAAAGATTCATGAGACTGGTTGGCCTGTGGGACAATATCGATCGTCAATTCCTTGGTTATTCAAAAGCTGCCTCTGCCATGAAGGACGGCCACCTGGATGCCATGTGGATTCTGGCCGGGTATCCGACACGTGCCTTGATTGAGCTTGCTGCGACCCAGGATATCAAGCTTCTCCATGTTTATCCTGTTGCTGCCGACAACGGACTGGCCGAGAAACTGCCATTTTATCAGCCGCTGTATATTCCAGCCAACACCTATGAAGGCGTTCCTTATGCCACCGCATCCTTTTTTGATTCCGCTCTCTGGATAGCCAACAAGAAAGTCAGTGCGGATCTGGTATACAAGTCTCTCAAGGCGATATACACCACTAAGGGACTGAAATATCTGGTCAATGTTAAGTCAACGGCCAAGCAAATGTCTATCAAGGGTGGTGTGACGGGTATTGTAACACCTCTGCATAAAGGCGCTGAGCGTTTCTGGAAGGAGCAGGGCCTGAGCATCAGCAAAGGAGCTGCTGCGCAATAGCCCTAAACATCGTTGATCCCATTTATCATGGTTGTGATAAGGTCATGTTTTAGTAATTCCCTCTTAGAGGTTGTATGTCCGAGTTAAAGCTTTCAGAAGATGTTCCTATTGATGAAAAAGTTGAAGCCTTGTTGGAGAAGGAGTCCAAATCCCACCGGGATTTGAACAAATTCTGGGACTGGGTGACTCAATTTATCGGCGTAGGTCTGGTTCTATTTTATTTTTTCAGTGCTGGGCTGAGGCCTGCCGGACCGCAGTATCACAGGGGGATTTACGTCCTGGTGACCTTTGTCCTGATTTTTATCATGTATCCGTTGAGTGGGAGATCAAAGCATTCGACAAAGCCCTCAATTCTGGATCTGATATTCGTCTCGGCCTCACTGGGATCCTGTGTTTACTGGATCAGTCAGTTTGCGGTTCTCAATGAACGGATGGGGGCCGAGAACGACACGGATTACTTCGTAGGCCTGATTGGAATCATTGTTTCCATGGAGGCTGCGCGGCGGATCCTGGGGTGGTCCATGACCATCATCGGCGGCATCATGTTACTCTATGCCTATTTTGGCATGTACATGCCCGAACTCATTCAGCATGGTGGATTCACCATCAAGGAAATCGTGGTGGAGCTGTTTATCTCCACCAACGGTGTTTTCGGGATCATGGCCAACGTCCTGGCCACTTACGTAATCCTGTTCATCTTTTTCGGTGCTTTTCTGCATAAATCGGGTGCAGGTCAGTTTTTCCTGGACCTGCCGTTATCACTGGCCGGAAAATCAACTGGTGGACCAGCCAAGGTGGCAGTCATGGCATCGGCCCTGTTCGGTTCCATCTCGGGCAGTGCTATCGCTAACACGGTCTCGACCGGAACCTTTACCATCCCCCTGATGAAAAAGGCCGGTTTCCGACCGCACGTCGCAGGCGCCATTGAACCAGCCGCATCCATTGGGGGTATGTTTCTGCCGCCAGTCATGGGTGCGGGTGGTTTTATCATGGCGGAGCTTCTGGAGAAGCCCTATTCATATATCATGGGGGTTGCCATTTTCCCTGCGCTGGCTTATTTCTTTGCTGTCTTCATGATGATCCATTTTGAGGCCAAGAAATTCGGATTGAAGGGAATTCCCGGGATAGAAATACCCAAAACGTCACAGGTTTTAAAAGAGGGTTGGTATAAGAGCTTGCCGCTGGTCATCATCACGGTACTGATGATTATGGGACGATCACCAGGTTATGCTGCTTTCTGGGCGACGCTTTCCTGTATCCTGGTCAGTTACGGTAAGAAGGAGAACCGCATGGGCCCCAAAGAGATCTGGGAAGCCATGGTGACCGGTTCCAGACAGACCCTGGTTATCGGGGCAACGGTAGGGGTCATCGGAATTATCGTTGGCACCATTGAGCTGACGGGCATCGGGCTGCAGTTTTCCAACCTGATCATCTCCATCGCTGACAATTTCAGGGGCACCATCGTTCCACATCTCCTGGTTGCTGTCATCCTGATTGCCATCGCCTCACTGGTACTGGGCATGGGGGTACCTGTCACCGCAGCGTACCTGATCACAGCGGTTCTGGTGGCCCCATCCATGGTTGAGATGGGTGTAGCACTGATTGCCGCTCACATGATTGTGTACTGGTTCAGTCAGGATTCCAACATCACCCCGCCCGTTTGTGTGGCCGCTTATGCGGGGGCCGCCATCGCGGGTGCCGACCCCTGGAAGACGGGGTGGACATCCTTTAAATACGCCAAGATGCTGTATGTGATGCCCATCATGTTTGCTTATGTACCAGCGACACTGTTGAATGATACCGTTGATCAGATCATTCTCGTTTTTATATCCATCATACTGGGAACCATTACCTTTTCGGGGATTACCCAGGGTTTCCTGGCCAGAAAAACCACCTGGCCGGAGTGGTTTGCATTGATACCGATCACCATCCTGCTTTACTGGCCGACTCTCACGTCGACTGTGATTGGTGTGATTCTGACCGTTGGCCTGGTCTTCTGGCAGACCCGAAGGGAGTATATTCCCGTCGCTTATCCGGACTAGTCGTCACTGGTCGAACCGCTTAGCCGGTTCGACCCTACCTCCTGATCCCTCCACCCTGCATTTCCGGACCTTGATTGACATCTATAGCTGACTGCTGATAGATGTTTACAATCACAGTCAATTCAATCGCCGCAAGGCATCAACGGTCCTTTTATGGAGTCCCCATGATAGACGATCGCAAAACCATCTGGTCCTGGGCAATGTACGACTGGGCGAATTCCGCATTCGCCACAACGGTCATGGCTGGTTTTTTTCCGGTTTTTTCAAGTCCTACTGGGCAAATCAGGCCAATGTGGAGGAGAGTACCTTCTACCTGGGACTGGCCAATTCCCTCTCCGGTATTATTGTAGCCGCTTTGGCCCCATTTCTGGGCGCCATCGCCGATCGGGGAAGCGCCAAGAAAAAATTCCTGTTTACATTTGCCTTTCTGGGAATTTTGATGACCGGGGGGTTGTGGTTTGTGCAGCAGGGATTCTGGCAAATGGCGGTTTTGCTCTACATTCTGGGCACAGTTGGCTTTTCCGGGGGAAATATTTTTTATGATTCCCTGCTGCCCAGTGTGGCTTCTAAGAAAAAGGTGGACTATGCCTCCTCACTCGGTTTTTCGATGGGTTATATCGGCGGGGGGTTGTTGTTTCTAGTAAATGTGATCATGGTCCTCAAACCCGGCCTCCTCGGCATACCGGATGCGGGCATGGCCATTCGCATCTCTTTTGTTTCTGTGGCCGTCTGGTGGGCTGTTTTCTCAATACCAGTGATGCTCTGGGTGGAGGAGCCCCGCGATTACGAAAGTGCTGGTGTTAAAGATGCTGTTTTTCAAGGGCTGAAGGAGTTGCGGCACACTTTTCAGGAAATCCGAAATTTGAAGGTCGTAGGCATGTTCCTGCTGGCATTCTGGTTTTATATGGACGGGGTCGACACCATCATCCGCATGGCGGTGGATTATGGTATGTCGTTGGGATTTCCCAGCAATTCGTTGATCACGGCACTGTTAATGGTTCAGTTCATCGCCTTTCCCGCAACCCTTCTTTACTATTGGATCGGCACCAAGACCGGTATCAAGCCCGCCATTTTCATCTCAATCATCGCTTACGGCCTGATCACTGTTCTGGGTTTCCTGATGTCAGAGATCTGGCATTTCTATGCCCTGGCAGCTGCAGTCGGCCTTTTTCAAGGCGGTATTCAGGCATTGAGTCGCAGTCTATACACACGGATCATCCCTGTTGAAAAAGCGGCCGAATTTTTCGGGTTTTACAATATGCTGGGAAAAATCGCCGTTGTCATCGGGCCTGTGCTGATGGGCAGTGTAGCCCTGGTCACCGGTAATATCCGCTATGGTATTCTTTCTGTCCTGATCCTTTTCATACTTGGTGGATTTTTCCTGGCAAAGGTCAATATCGAGGAGGGGGAAAAAATGGCGAAGGAGTATCTCTCGAAGTAGGGGATCGTTCATAAATAACGTCACATAATCTGTTTGCAAAAGTCCCAACAGACGGACATTTTTCAAACAGAACGTGAACGAATTGATGAGCCGATCCTTACTATTCAACATTGATACGGATTTCAACGGGGTAGTGATCACTGACGATTTCCGTATCTTCTTCGGAGAGACCATAGACCAGGTCGAAGCGAAACACCTGAGCCGATCCGTTCACGACGCGACCTTGAAGGTCTGCATGTGTGACGATGCGATCATAAGCACAATCTGTATTTGAGGTGGTGGTATCCATCTCGTCTCCGATCCACCAGATGAATCTTGAATCCTGAAAGAGTCGAATTCCAGACTGGTCTGTTTCTGTAACGTAACTGCAGTCCGCGTTAAAATCCCCCAGCAACAGCACTTCTGTTTCCTGCCAGTGGGAACCCATATCATCAAACACATCGACTAGCGTATCTACTTCCGTTACAGCCTCGTCCGGATCGGTATGAATCGCAATCAGCGAAAAGTTCAGGGTACGGCCAATTACCTGGAATCTGGCAAGAAAAGGCTCACGCTGAAAACTGTCCAGATCAGGCTCCAGACCGTCATCATAGTGGTATGAATCTAAAACAGCCAGCACCTCCTTTCTATAGAAATAGGCATACTGTTCCTTGCTGCTGGTTCGCCCCAGGCGGTCACTGAGGAGCAATTCGTACTCACCTGCCCCATTGTCGTTCACAATATCCAGCAGTTCATAGACAGCTGTTTCCGAAATATCACGGATCTCCTGAATCAGGATCACATCATAGCGAGTGATGATATCCGCCAGTCGTTCGGGAACGTCGGGCTTGTCCATCTTGCTTATCCCGAACACCTGCACATTGAAGGCCCCCAGCAAAATCGAGGAGGTTGTCCCGGCCGGCAGTTCCGACTTTAGACTTACCTCATCATCCGGTTCATATTGACAGGAAAACATCAATAGAAGCAGCAGTGCTATTGCTGCGCTGTAACCAACGATTCGTTTTGTGGGCATCCGCTGCCCGTGTTTCGCATCCATTCTATACCACAGGGAGTGATGGGTCTATTTGTCGCATCTCACCAACACATATTCCTTCCGACATGCAATTTTATACCCTTTAGAAGTGATCACAGTCGAATTCTGACACAACACCGGTGTCTGCCTGACTTGATAGCAACAGGGCAACCTCGAATATTATCGTTGCGATAACAACAGGCGGGTGTTAAAATGTTGAACCAGCCGAGGCTAACAGGTCTCCAATCAGACCTGCCCGTATCCTGACATCAATGAAATGTTCGTGAGCCCGAAAACTGAGAGTGAACATCATCCCAACACTTAACAGCAAAGCAACTGGACATGGTTGAAAAATATAAGATTACAAAAAAGGAGGAGGTATACAACCTGCTCAAAAACAAGCGAAACTTCAACTACATGAGTGAATCACTGTTGCGACGGCTGATCAATGAGATGAAGGTTATTCGGTTCACCCAGAAAACGCTGCTGTTAAAGCAGGATACGGAGAACCAGTTCATCTACATTATCGTCAAGGGTAGTGTCACGGTATACGTCGATAAAAAGCCGCTTTATACACTGCGCAGAACCGGTGACGTCTTCGGGGAATTGAGTTTTGCCACAAAGAAACCCTCCACGGCCAGTATTGTTGCAGAAGAGGGCCTGGGTGTGATGGTGATCTCATTCAAGTATCTGAAGAAACTCAATGACATTGAACTCGGATTCTGGCTCTGTAACGTACTGGGAGAAAAACTGGTCCGCAT
>JAOZRE010000495.1 GCA_029940215.1 bacterium
TCTTGCGAAGCGGTTTTAAGCCGTTCATTATTGAGTTTGAAGACCATTTTGATGGGAAAAAAGGGGGACTGTCCCCTTTTTTTTAAAGCAGATGAGAAACATCCTTATATCAGGCAATTCGAAAAACACGTTGAAGTCCTAGCCTACCTGACGGCACCAAAAAAACTTCTTCGATAGTAGTCCCTTCGCCCGTCACAATTTATATCTCCTGAAACTTCCATCAAGACAGCCACCTCAACATTAAATTTTAGGACAGGTTGCATACGTCTAACTGAATCAGCAATGTCCGGTGTGAAATGCAAAGGTCTAATCGGACACTGATGAATCTGAATGAAACTATTGGGGGGGAATTTTTTAAACTATTTTTATAAATTGACTTAAGTCAAATAATTCCTGTAGCGTCTCAGATACAAAATAGCATACATGCAGTGCACTTTAAATAATTTATTGAAATAAATAAATTTCTGGTGCTGACCACATTATTGCCTGATGAATTTCCAGATGTTCAATCAGGACATCCTCAAAGCTGAGTGGAAAAAGGAGAAACAGATGCCAATTTTCAGTTATTTAGCCACGCCAAACACCGGTCAGAAAAATGATCTCCTGAAAGACTTAAATGAATTGGAACACTGCGAAGCCGTTCCAGCAGAGAATGAAGAGCTGATTATACTGGTCACTGAGGCTCCCGATCCAGAAATGGAAAAACAGCTTCAGCAGCAACTAAAGCAATTGGTATCACTTCAAAACCTGAGCATGACATACGGACATGCTGATCAAGCGGATCACAATTAACGAGGAGCGATAATGGAACTGACGAGAAGACACTTTATTAAGACCGCGGCAATCAATAGTGCACTGGCTGCTGCTGCTGTTCTATTTCCCGGTGTGACATTCGCTGCCTGGAAAGAGTCCGGCGCACCCAGCGGATCGATTCAATGGAAAAAGACCCCCTGTCGTTTTTGCGGCACCGGTTGCGGTTTGCTGGTGGGGGTTTCCGGAGATCGAGCTGTTGCTGTCAAAGGGGATCCAAACAGCTCTGTGAATAAAGGATTGTGTTGTGTGAAGGGATATCATTCCGTTCAAGCGCTTTATGGGAAAGATCGACTGACGACTGCAAAAGTGAGAAGAAACGGCAAGATGGTGGAGGTCCCGGTCAGTGAAGCTCTGGATATAATTGCTCAGAAGATGAAGAAGACCATCAAGGATCACGGCAAGGACTCCGTCTCCATATATGGTTCCGGGCAGTGGACGATACCCGATGGATATGTGGCATCAAAACTGTTCAAAGGGTGTATTGGAACCAATAATGTAGAAGCCAATGCCCGCGTATGTATGGCCAGTGCTGTGACTGGGTTTATGTCGACCTTCGGGTTGGATGAGCCCATGGGATGTTATGACGACATTGATCACGCAGATGTGTTTATCACCTGGGGAAACAATATGGCTGAGATGCACCCCGTATTGTTCTCACGGATGGTGGCCAACCGAAAACGAAAAAAGCATGTTAAAATCATTGATTTCGCTACTCGCAGCACCCGCTCCAGCCTTGCATCCGATAAATCCATTCTGTTTGAACCCCAGACGGATCTCGCCGTCGCCAATGCCATCTGCTATGAGATAATCCGCAATAACTGGGTTAATTGGGACTTTGTAAAGAGCCACGTTTCCTTTCACAAAGGTAAAACCAATATCGGCTATGGGACCGAGGACCATTTCAAGTTCGAAGACAAGTTGGAACAGGTGGATTGGAAGGCGTATAAGACCTTTTTGAAAGACTATACACCTGAAAAAGTTGAACGGATTTCCGGCGTCTCCGCAGCAGATATCCGATACCTGGCTTCACTGTATGGCGATCCGTCCAAAAAAGTGACTTCCTTCTGGTGCATGGGGATGAACCAGCATTCAAGGGGTACCTGGATTAATAACCTGGTGTACAACATCCACCTGCTGGTCGGGAAAATCTCGTCTCCGGGTAACAGTCCATTTTCTCTGACTGGTCAGCCGAGTGCCTGTGGAACCGTTCGTGAAGTCGGGACGCTCACCCATAAGCTTCCCAAAGGGGTGGTGACCAACAAAGCCCACCGGGAATTTGCCGCCAAAATATGGGACGTTCCGGTTTCAAACATCGACCCGAAGCCAACCTATCATACGATGGAGATGTTCAGGGCATTGGACAGAGGTGATATCCGGTTCATGTGGATCCAGGTGACGAACCCGATGGTAACGCTGCCCAAGCTCAAACGATATCGGGATGGCGCTAAAAAGAAAGATCGATTTGTTGTCGTGTCGGATGTATACCCGACCCCTACAACAGATATTGCTGATGTGATTCTTCCCGCCGCCATGTGGATCGAAAGAGAGGGGCTCTTCGGTAACTCGGAGCGCCGTACCCAGCAATGGGACCAGATTTTACCACCCCAGGGTGAGGCCATGTGTGACACCTGGCAGATCATTGAGGTAGCCCGCAGACTGGGCTATCAAAAGCAGTTCCCATGGAGCCGCGAGACATACATCGAAGATATCTGGAAAGAATATGGCCGCTTCCATGCAGGGGCCAAGCACGGAATGGCACCTTACGAAGTGCTGAAACAACGCTCTGGCGTGCAGTGGCCGTTTGTGAACGGCAAAGAGACCAAATGGCGCTTCAACGCAAAATACGACCCTGCAGCTAAGGGTAAGGGATTCGATTTTTACGGAAAGCCGGACCACCGTGCTCGCATCCTTCTCAGGCCTTATGAACCCGCTGCAGAGTCCCCTGATTCCGAATACAAATTCTGGCTGAACACCGGAAGGGTTCTGGAACACTGGCATACCGGCTCGATGACCAGGCGGGTTCCCATACTGCATGGCGCCGTACCGTCTGCATATGTTGAAATACACCCGGACGATGCCGTCGATATGGGCGTCGTCAGTGGTGAAAAGGTGAAAATTTCATCAAGAAGGGGATCTATTGTCATGGACGCCCTCATCAACGGACGCGGGAATCCGCCACGGGGAATGGTGTTTGTTCCTTTCTTCGATGAGAAGTATCTGATCAACGAGTTGACCCTGGATGCATTCTGTCCGATATCTAAACAACCGGATTATAAGAAATGCGCGGTCAAAGTAGAGAGGGCATAATGGAAAAAAATTCCCAAAAACCAGGAAAACTGATCATTGTCTCCGCCGGCATCTGCCTGGTGGCGGTCATGATCA
>JAOZRE010000122.1 GCA_029940215.1 bacterium
CGTATTATAGGACTTTACAGGAGGGGACTATGCTAACTGTTAAACTCGGGCTAGACCTTTTACTTTTTACTTACAATATCAGTGATTTTATCTATGGTCTTGTTTCAAAAAAGAATTCAAAAACGCCGGATACCCAAAGAAAAAATAGCCGGTTTTACCAGAATTATTGAATTTGATGAGGAGGACAGCATCTGGCTTCCTCAATTTGAGGCTGTCCTGCACAAGATTCTACGGTATGAGTTTTATCTCGAAAAGGTTCCTGATAACCTGGCACTTCCCAGATACCGGGCAATTGTTGTTAAAATTATCTTCAGAATGCTCAATCAGGCTTTTCCCGGAAGATCCGCCTTCTCCCGGAATATTCAACAACCGGATCATAGAATTCAACTGATCCTGGAATATATCAAACAGGCGGAATTGGAGAGAAAAAAGTCGATTTACGATCGTTATCCCATCACAACTGAAAATATTAAAGCCATTCTCAGAAAACTGAGAGAAGAACACGAAATTTGATGAGCAACACACTCCACCTTCCCAGGTGATAATAAATATAACCTTTCAATAGTGAGGAATTATGCTGGTCGAAGATCTCGATGCCATGTACGAAGAAACATATAAGAAAAATGACGAAATCCAGACTCTTCTGGTTGAAGTCAATGACCACAGCCAGATCTTGTCGTTTCTTTACGAAACTGAAATTCAGCGGCCAAATTTGACGCTGAACTCGATGATCGATACATACGAAAGTCTGATTCTGAAACTCCGTGAACTGGACGCAGATATCATAAACAGCCTTGCTGAATTTGGGGAGGAAAAAGACCTGGCCGATGCCATTTCAGCGAATGAGTCACTGGCTGAAAAGGTCCGAGAATTAATGCTCTGGAAGCTCAGACGAATTTTCATGGTCTATGACCAGGAACCGATACTGCCCTATACAGAAGGATCACTCCACAATCTGGAACTGGTTTCCGAAGAGGAATCCGTGGTCCCCGCCGCCCCTGAAGAGGAGAGCGAAGAACAGGAAGAACCCACCCTGCCCCCGGAGGGTGGCGTATTTTCAAACTCCGGCAACCAGAACCCTAACTGATAGATCCCAGGGAATGGTCAGCGCCATTCCCTTTAACCTGACGCTACGACACACTGGCTAGTCCTGTTTTATCATAATCGTTGTGAAAATAGCTTCAGCTACTTAGGTTCTTTCCCCGTTTCCGGCAAAAATTACCATTGCTGCTCCTCTGTATACAGCTCTGCGCCTACGCTTTCATGATTTTTATCCAGCTGAAAATCTGCTTAAAATAGGGATATTCGTGCTATAAAATGGTTGGTGTCGTGAAGAAAAATCGGTTATTTGATACCGGTACGGTTCTTGCTCATTTACTGACAGGCTGATTTGTCAGTCACCCATCCTTAACCTGAATATTCAATAACGTATTAACAAGGTGGAATCGTGAGCGTAGGGAAACTAACAGGCCCCAAAAAAGCGGCCATTCTGCTTCTTGCACTCGGAGAAGAGGGCGCTGCCGAAATTTTGAAAAACCTGGAAGACCGCGAGATTCAGCAGGTTGGATACTATATGGCACGTTTTACTGACGTATCTCCAGAAGAGCTGGATAACGTCCTTGAGGAATTTTATCGGAAAGCAGCCATGCAGGATCAAGGGGTTACCATTAACGCCAGTGGTGATTTCGTTAAGAATGCGTTGACACAAGCATTGGGCGATGACAAAGCCAAGGCACTTGTTGATAATCTCCAATCCTCGCAGGATGAGGGATCACTTGATTCCCTTAAATGGCTCGAACCCAAAATGGTTGCCAGCCACATTCTGAATGAGCATCCACAGACCATTGCCTTGATACTGGCACACCTTGATGATCCGGAACAAACCGCACAGGTTCTGAAGGAATTGCCAGAGAACCTGCAGGCCGATGTCACCTACCGAATGGCCATTCTGGAATCTATTCCACCAGGAGTCGTGAAAGAGATCGAAGAGGTGCTTTCAAAAGAATTGAAAGCCTCCGGGGCCTCATCAGCTGCAAAAGTAGGGGGTGTAGAATCCGTTGCGGAAATGCTCAACACCATGGACAAGACAACTGAAAGTCGGATTCTGGCAACCATTGAAGAATCCAATCCGGATCTGGCTGAACAGATCCGAGAATTGATGTTTACCTTTGAAGATCTGGTACTGGTGGATCCAACCGGAATGCAGGCCATTCTTAAGGAAATACCGCAAAACGAGCTGGTCTTGACACTGAAAACAGCATCCGATGCCGTTCGAGAGCATATTTTCAGTAATATGTCTGAACGAGCGGCAGACATGGTTCGGGACGATCTGGACGCTCTAGGTCCTGTCAGGGTAGCTGATGTTGATATTGCCCAACAGAAGGCCGTAAAAATTGCTAGAAAGCTCGAAGAAGAAGGAAAAATAATTATCAGCGGTTCAGGTGGCGGCGATGTAATCTAGTAAATATTGCGTCTCAACATTGATCGTTTATTCGGGACAACTATCTGAAATAATAAATGTAAAAAAACGGTTGTTCTAATAGATCTTTTGCTGTAGTTTGGTCTTTTGGATCGCATCGTGCATTTCCAAAACCAATTGCCGGAAAAAAGATTTCCGGTTCCAATCTGATAGAAAGTGCCATTTGTCGTTGCTATAAGTGGATGCTGGAAATTAGAGATGATTTATATAATTTAGATAGGAGTATTCCACAATGGCTAACGGAACAGTTAAATGGTTCAACGACAACAAAGGTTATGGTTTTATTGAAAACGAAGACGGAACGGATATTTTCGTTCACTACTCAGCGATAAACGCAAATGGTTTCAAATCATTGAATGAAGGCGACAAAGTCACATTCGATATTGAAGAAGGTCAGAAAGGCCCTGCAGCGGCAAACGTGATAATTGTCTAAGACATAAAAAACAGTCCGGCCTATCCCGGCCGGATCCCCCCAGTCAAAATTCCCCAGCACTACCCATCGTGACTCAATAAGCCCATCTATCCATTGAACAACTGCGTTCAACAAACCATCGGATTCACACCTAGCTGCCCAAAGACCATGGTGCTTTCCATGGCAGTTCAGCTCTTCACCACACACAGATGTCGGTTAATCGAATGACTGATTGATGTGTTCAAAATTAAAGCCCCGTCTTTTCAAAAAATCGATCTGTTTCCGTTTTTCCTTTGCGTTTTTAGGCTTATCACTGCCAAATCGCTTTTGTCGCGCTCTAGCAGCTGATTCAACCCAGACTTCATCCGGAAATTGCAGGTACTCTCTGACATCCGCTTCCTGAAATCCCTTCTGTTTCAAATACTGCACGATATCATAGGGTCCCCGTCCGTCGGACATTCGTTTTTCAATCAATCGTTCCAGTACCCCAGGGTCCTCAACGGAGCGGACCTCTTTAACCGGCTTGAAGCTCTCCAGGGCGAAATCAATCTGTGAACGGGTAAATCCTTTTTGATAGAGACGCGTTTTGAGGTTGTGATACTTTTTGATCGGCACCTCTGTTGTTGAATCGGGTGTGGTCACTTCTGCCGAAAATTCACGAAAACAATAGGCCCTGGCCAGCTCATACCATTTTTGATCTTCAGGATCAATATAACGTGAGATCAGTTCGGTAGTGATACCTCCCTTGATCCGGAATTTTTTTTCCAGTTCCCGGGGACCTTTCAGCCCGAAAGTACCCGTGTGCATAGCGATCTGATTTTCGACATACCTTTCATCATCAACAAAACCATTCTGCACCAGTTTCTCCACAACCGAATCCGCATCGACTTCCTGATCCGAAGCAGAGGCCCGCCTCTCCATCATCTGCCGCATTTCATGGGCTGAATAGTCCCTTTTGGCCAATCGATCCAGGCACCAGGCCCGCCATGAGATCTTTAATGGTTTTTGCTTCATGCGAAGTTTTCATTCATGTTCTGATGACACCATTCAAATTGCCCAGCAGCGAATCATAGAGAGTTCATGAAATAATATGGCTGAAGTTGTCGCCCAGCAGCTTTTTTTGAATCCCCTCGTCAGGAAATAGTTTTTCAATCCGGCGTTTAATGAGGCCATTGTCGAAGAGTTCATCATCTGACGGTGCTCCATAAGGACCGTCAGAACCGAATAGACATTGATCGACACCCACGTAGTCAACAGCAGCTCGAGCCGTTTTCGCATTTACATAAGCGTCTGCAGACAGATCCAACCAGACGTTGGATCGACCCCGAACCAATTTCCATGTGTCGGCATATTCAGGGAAGCCCGTATGAGCGAGGATCTGCTTCAACTCAGGCAGTTCTTCAATCAGGGGTAGAAAATCCCCGTGACTGTCAAAACCTACATGTATCAGTAACGGTTTCCCGGCAGCAGCCACTTTCTCCGCAACCGGCAGGAGCTCCTTGGGGGGATACTGGTGCCAGAACGGGTGGGCCTTTACCCCGATGTATCCTTCATGATCCTTCCACTCTTCATATTCATCAACTGGGTCGTTCTGGCCTCTCGGGTTCACGAAGATCCAGCCCAGAAATCGGTCTGGATGTGCCGCAATGGTTTCCGCAATGGGTCCATTTTCGGGATCCTTGTATATGGTTAGAATATCCTTTGGTAGAATCAGATCCCCTTCTGGTGTAAATTTTGCGGCAAGTTTTTTAGCCAGACCCCTGAGGGAGCGGTGAGTTAAGAAGAAGCGCATCATCTTCAGCAGAAATTCAGGGGTATGAGGAATCGGATCATTCATGTTCGGCATCAGAGCCGTTTTCTCGATACCATTCTGATCCATTTTCAGCAGCAGATTCTCCAGCGGCTGGACCCTTTCATCCAGGTGATAGTGACAATCAATGATCATTTGATCCTCCTTTTCGTGTATTTGTGGTGTCAGTACTAGCGTTTTGGATGGTAGTTTATCCCCTCTGAGATGTCTAATGGTTTTATGGTGTATCGGCCATTTTGGCCCGAATTGGGGCCTTTTCGCTGGCATGCAACATGCAGCAATTAGATTATCGCCCCTGAAAAATTTAATGCCCGGGGGTTAAGTGGTAGTTAACCGATCACAATCAGGATAGGGAGTAAATGATGAATACAAATAGTACAGATAATCGCCATCAAGAACCCGATGAGTTGATGATTCCCTCGAAGGATGGATTTATCGTCATACCGACTGATTCTATTCGAATCCAGAACGAGCCCAGTCGGGAACCTGTCAAAAATGGCAGTCACTGGCACTCTTATCAACTCTGGAATATGCTGCAATTCTCACTGATGATGACAGGGATGATTACCCTCCTTGGATACATCGGGTATTCCGTAGCTGGTATGGTAGGCTTGCTCAGCATCGGCATCATCGGTAGCATAGGATTTCTGCTGACAAACAATAACAGTATCGATCGGGTACTGAAAGCCAGCTACATAGAACCCATAAACCATAACGCGGGCTACAGGCTTTATCAGATGATAGAGGAACTTGCAGAAAAAGCCGGGCTTGAAAAAGTCCCCCGTCTTTTCCTTGATCGAAGAGCTATAACCAATGCATATACCATTGAAGACAAAACCCGTTCAGCTATTGTCCTGTCGGAGTCACTGCATACAAGGCTAAGCGACAGAGAAATTAGAGGTGTTCTTGCACATGAAATCGCCCATTTGAAAAATCGGGATATCTGGATCATGGTAGTTTCAGATCAGGTCAGACGGCTGACTGGTTATCTGGCCATCGCGGGTCAATTGATGCTGTTATTGTACCTTCCGCTAATGTTGATAAAAGGCGTATCGGTTCCCTGGATATTGCTATTGTCAATGATGGCTGCCCCAACGATCAGCTCATTGCTTCAAATCGCCATGTCAAGAAACCGAGAGTTCAAAGCGGATCTGGATGCAGTCGCCCTTTCCGGGGATGCTGTCGGGCTCGCCTCTGCATTGAGAAAAATAAACAGGCAGAGCAGTTTTTGGAAAAGACTGTATGCCCCCTATCTTAAGGAACTGCCAGAGTTATTTCGCTCCCATCCGGAAACAACAGCTCGAATCAGGCGATTACGTATCTTGCAGAAGCAACACAACTTCAACGTATCTTGGGAAGGGTTTAGTCATATCTTTTGACAACCTTCTAGCGTAGGATTAGAGCTGAACATCAATGATCAGAATGACCGGGACTTTTGAATTTGTTGGAAAGGACAAACCGCTTATCGGAAGTTTCCCGAAATAGGTTAGTTAAGATCAATATTGTATAGGATAACAAATGAATAATTTTGATTCAGTGGTAATGGCGGCGATCGAACTCGCTCAGGCTGAAGCCCTCAAGAATAAAAACAGTGAGTTGACAGAGCACCACCTGCTCTGGGGCCTGATCAATAATCCGGCATCTGTTTCGTCAAAACATCTCAAGGGTGAGAAAAAAGTCATCAAAGGGCTGCTGGAACAACTGCCAGTATTGGAACAAATCAATTTGAAGGAAATCAGACCCTCCGCCAGGTTTTCTGAATGGCTGACCCTCGCATCATCTGATGCGATTCAGGCCGGACGCGAGAATATTACTGAGGCGGACCTGCTTCGACATCTGAAAAAATTCTATCCTCAACTTGAATTTGAGATGTCCGAAGAAAGCGAGGGGGAAGATGTCCCGGAATTTCTGGAAGATCTGAATGAATTGGCTGATGGGGGTAAGCTGGATCCGGTTATCGGACGGGCCATGGAGATCCGCCGGGTTCAGGAAATTCTCTGTCGCCGAACCAAAAATAATCCGGTTCTGGTTGGGGCCCCCGGAGTAGGGAAAACAGCAATTATTGAGGGCCTTGCTGACCTGATTCAGAAAAACCAGGTACCCGACATTATCCAGGGGAAAACTATTTATCGTCTCAACATGGGAATACTCATGGCTGGGACCAAATTTCGGGGAGAGTTTGAGGAGCGCATCAATCACCTGATCCGATTCCTTAAAAAGCAGGGACGGGAAGCCATTATATTTATTGATGAAATCCACCTGCTAATTGGAGCCGGAAAAACAGACGGTGCCATGGATGCCGCTAACCTGCTGAAACCAGCGTTGGCAAAGGGAGAACTCAGCTGTATTGGTGCCACAACCTACGAAGAGTATAAAAAATATATTGAGACGGACTCAGCCCTGGAAAGGCGTTTTCACCAAGTTAGAGTTGCAGAACCGACCAAGGAGGATACCATACAGATCCTGATGGGACTCAAGGAAAAACTTGAGATTCACCATGGGATCGAGATCACGGAAGAAGCAATCGTAGCCGCGGTTTACCTGTCTGACCAATATATTTCAGACCGTTACCTGCCGGACAAGGCCATCGATATTGTTGATGAAGCAGCATCCGGACTGAAACTGAGTGCAGACTCCCTCCCACCTGAACTCCAGGAATTGGAGGCGTTGGTCCGCAGTAAAAAGATTCTCTCCAATGCCAACCCCCAGGACAAAAATCTTGTCAATGAGATTTCAGAACTGGAAGAGAAGTTCGGAATCCAGAAACAGGAGTGGGATAAAAAAATCCTGAACCTGAAACAGGTAGCTCAGCTCAAACAGCAGCTGGAAAAGTCCCAATTTCTCCTCCAGAAGGCGGAAGGGGATGGAGACTTTGAGACCGCATCTCGACTTAAATATGGTGAAATTCCAAAACTGGAGGAGGAGCTGGCGCAGTTTGAGATTTCCTGGAAGTTGACGCGTCAGAATGTGGGAGAGGTCATTTCCCGTTCGACCGGGGTTCCCGTGGAAAGAGTTTTACGCTCACAGCAAGAGAACCTGTTGGAATTGGAAACCTATCTGACCAACAGGGTCCTGGGTCAGGCAGAACCACTGATGGAGATTTCAGATACCTTGATCGCTGCCCATGCCGGCCTTTCAGACCAGACTCGACCACTTGGAAGTTTTTTACTGATGGGGCCGTCAGGTGTCGGTAAGACTGAAACAGCCAAAGCGCTGACCGAATTTCTTTTCTCCAGCCAGAAACTGTTGATCAGAATCGATCTGAGTGAGTACAGTGAACGACACTCTGTTGCCAAACTCATAGGAGCACCCCCGGGATACGTTGGCTACGGCAAGGGAGGCATCCTGACTGAAGCGATTCGTCACAACCCTTACAGCGTTATCCTTTTCGACGAGATCGAAAAAGCCCACCCGGATTTCAGCGATATTCTGCTGCAGATCCTGGATGACGGCCGATTGACAGATACACACGGACGGACAGTCGACTTCAAGAACACGGTCGTGTTCGCCACCTCAAACCTGCCAACACACGAAGGCTACCTGAAAACCGAATTGATCGGTCGTCTGGATGCTGTTCTTTACTACCAGCACCTAAACCAGGAAACCATTGAGGCAATTCTGGATCGGGAATTGGCTTTATTGAATGACAAACTGGCAGGAAAAGAGATCACCCTTGGACTTGAAGATAGGCTCCGCGAGAAAATCAGAGTATCAGGGTTTGATGAAAAGTATGGTGCCCGACCGATGAAAAATGCCTTTAACCGCCTGGTGATCAGGCCATTCTCGAAAATTCTGCTGGCAGACCCATCATTGAAGGGAGACTACCGGCTCTCCATGAACAACCATAACCGCCTGGAGTTGCAACCAGCAACGTAGCGAGGACAGGCTGTATCTAAGAAAACAGATGAGGGGGACTGTCTGAGTAGCCCTCCTCATCATCCTCCGGTTTCTGGATTTCAGCTCAGCAGGGCTGGGTTGACTTCTATATCCATAGTCAGCAGGGCCTGGGACAGGGTCTTTCCCTGATTGTCCAGTAACAGCGAGACTGTCCCCCCTCCATTCAGCGCCCCCTGCAGTACAAAATTGACAGCATTCAGATTGTCCAACCGGTATCGCGCAATCGGTCCAAGAACATTGCTCTTGAAAAACGACTGTAGCTTTTCGGTTGTCACTTCTCTCAGGATTTCAGGATACAGCTCAGGCTTGAGAGCTGCCACGCCAATATTGGCCAGATCTCCCTTGTCACCTGAACGGGCATGAGCAATGCGGGCCAGGGGAACCGTCACACGCGCTCCCTTGTTCTGATCCCCAACAACGGAATCCTGGGGTTTCAACTCTGGTTCTCCACAGGGTCCAACATCACAGCTGATAAATGCTTCATTACTCCCCTGTATCAAGCGTGCAGTCACGAGTTTTCTGTCAATCAGCGCCGGCCAGTACCCAAACGCCGGAGCAATTGAGGGTCTTCCTCCGAATACAGTAACACCTGGAGGTCCTGCCAGGATTAATCCTGCCAACTCCTTACTCATCACCGCGAGACGATCCTTGATTTCAGCTCGGGCCGAGAATCTCAAGATAATCTCATTAGGCTCGACATCCGGTGCAGCTGAATTTCCCCAGCATGCGTTATATCCAACATAGTCAGTTCTATAGTCAACAAACCCATCGGTCCCAACCCGGTCCCAGAACATTTCTGAAAAAACCTCCCCCTTAGCAACCACATCCGGTCCGCTGACAACTATCATTCCCGAGAGCTTGTAACCCGCCTCGTAATTGATCGACACCTTCAGCATATCAGTGGGCTTCTGCCCCTTGACACCTGAAACTCGCACACGATTTTCGCCCTCACCAGTCAGGGAGAAAGAGGTGAAATCAGCAATCACGTCCGGCGAGATGTAAGCCCGAGGGTCCCCAATTTCATATAGAATCTGTTCCTTAGCAGTCTGTTCTGAAACCAGACCGCCCGTACCCGGATGTTTTGTCAACACAAAAGACCCGTCAGGGCTGGCTTCCACCAGGGGATACCCCATATTGAGAAAAGAGCCGACCTGTTTCCAGTTCGTAAAATTACCACCCGTGGACTGAGTGCCACACTCAATCAAGTGTCCAGCCAGAAGCGCCGATGCTAATTTGTCATACTCCTCCCAATCCCATCCGAACTCATATATAAAAGGAGCAACCACGCTGGCCGCATCGTAGCAACGGCCTGTAATCACTATCTTCGCTCCACCTTTCAGCGCCTCCACAATTGGTCGCGCACCAATATAAGCATTGGCAGCAGCCACCTTATCAGCTAGTACCCCCAGTAACTCACCCGTATCAATATGGGTGAAAAGGCACCCGTCCTCAACCAACTGAGGTAATTCAGGCATCAGGTTATCACCATCAATGGTGGCAATAGGAATACTGAGCCCTTGATCTGACATGATCTGTTCAAGTGCCCGGGCACAGGCCTGCGGGTTGATCCCACCGGCATTGGTGATCACTGTAATGCCCTTGTCCTGAATATCCTTCAGGACGCCACTTATTGTCGTGACAAAATCCCGGGCATAACCCGCATCCGGTTTTTTTGCGACCTGCCTCCCCAGGATGATCATCGTGATTTCAGCCAGATAGTCCATCGTTAAATAGTCAATGTGACCACTCTGAACCTGCCGGCGGATGGCATCCGCTTCATCTCCCCAAAATCCACTGGCATTTGCAATAATGATTTTGTCTTTCATCGTCGTTGTTTTGGTTGATAGGTTATGGATCGATCTCTGTGAAAGGTGATATTGAAGGGTTAACATCTGAATCAAGCTGACAATTATACTTAGTCTGACCCCCTTTCTGCAAAAATAGAGATATTTCATCAAGTTGTCAACTGAGCGCTCAGTCAGTTTATGGGTATTGGGTCAAAAAGGCCGTCCCCAGTGAAGGAGCGGCTGAGCTGGCCGGGTAGTCACTGAAAATATCAGTCAAAATGGCCTGATCATAGAGAGAAGAGGTAAAGGGTACAGCAGTAATATTTATAACCTATTGTATTATATTACCATATTATAGGTGGCACACCCAATGCAATATACCTTAATAACAGTTAATAAAAATTCTTAACTTCTTAAAATTTGGAGATAATTATGTACGCATCATACGTAAATGCATTCGATAGACTCGTCAAGGTTCAAAACGCTGTAGAAGCAGCCCGTCGATCAGATTATTTCGGTCAAAGCACAACACATCGTGGCGCACACCCTTTCATCAATCTTTTCCAGGATGGCGACAACACGATCCTGACCGCAGAGGTTCCAGGGTTGGAAAAAGAGGAAATCAACCTGGAGATTAAGGACAACCTGCTGAGATTATCAGGTAAAAGAAAAGTAAAATTCCCAGAAAACGCCAGTACTCACAGGCTTGAAAGGCGCAATTTCAATTTCGACCGCACAGTCAAACTGCCGGTAAAGGTTGATGCAACTCAGGTCAATGCCGATTACAAGAATGGCATTTTAAAAGTGGTACTGCCAAGGGCAGAAAGTGACAAGCCAAAAGCCATTGAGATTAATTAAAGATGAAAGGCCCATCAACGGAACCGCTCGTTGATGGGTCGACAGTGAAAACACACCTAAAACTGATAACCTATAGGAGATAATCATGACTGAAGAAAAAAATGAAGTGGTTGTGCAGGATAAGAAAGAATTGACTTCTGAGAAAGAGCAAACATTCTCCGGCAAAAAGTATGTTCCAGCTACTGATATCGTGGAAACGGACCAGGAACTGCTGGTATATATGGACATGCCAGGCGTGGACCGCAAGCAGGTTAACATCAAGCTTGAAAAGGATATCCTTGCCATAGACGGGCAGATCGATTCCCAACCCTATGGAGATTTGAAGCCGATCTATTCTGAATATAACATTGGCCACTTCACCCGTCGTTTTGAGCTGTCTAATAAGATCGATCAATCTAAAATTGAGGCTCGTATGAACGATGGTGTGCTGCTTCTGACCCTTCCAAAAGTGCCGGAACAACAACCAGCCTCCATTCAGGTCAACTAATACTTTTATCTGACCCCATTCCCCGGGAAAATGATTTCCGGGGATCATGGCGGTCAAACTTAATTAACATCAGCCCACGCACAGGCACCTAATGGATGAAGCCGTCAATAACCCTTCGGGGTCACAGTTAAATCGCAATGACGGCAGCGATAAAAAAACCTGCTCCTGGGCTATACAAGGAACCAGACAGTGATCAAGAAGGAACCCCGGGCTTCAAGAAGCCGGTGATTCGCAAACCTAGCCGCTTTTCCATCTGGTATTTTTTATTCTTTTTTGTTGAGTTGTATCTGTTCAACTCTGTTTTTCAGGAAAGGCCGCAGACA
>JAOZRE010000496.1 GCA_029940215.1 bacterium
TTTTATTCTGCGGGTTGATCAGGAATAAGATAACGGCCCAGGATCTACCTGTGAATACAGATATTAAATTAAAAGGAGTCGCTATGTCTTTCGATCCAGCGTTGTTCGATCCAGAGAGTATCAGTAAGGAGACTGCCGAATTCAATCAGCTGGTCCACGAGGCGATTTCTCAACTTCCTCCTACCTATACTGTTCCTCCACAGCAGTTGAGGGACGATCGGGAGGCTGGTAAGGGACTCTGGCCGGTTGAACGATCGGATGAGATGTCAGATCGTGAAATAACGGCACTGGGCAGGACGGTACCGGTACGGGTTTTTGTTCCAGAGCAGGTCGATGGTGTTTATCTGCATATTCACGGGGGTGGTTTCATGCTGGGGCGGGCGCACCACTCTGACATCAGCAACGTGGCGATAGGCAAGGCCTGCAATCTGGTAGTTGTCAGTGTGGACTACAGGCTGGCGCCCGAAAACCCCTATCCGGCCGGGGCGGACGACTGTGAGTCGGCCGCGGTCTGGCTGGTTGAGAATATGAAGCGTGAGTTTGGTGCTGAAAAGATCCTGATCGGTGGCGAGTCGGCGGGAGGTAATCTTGCAGCGGTAACCTTGCTGCGAATGAGAGACCGACATGGATTCAGCGGATTTTCAGGGGCTAACCTGATCTATGGGGTATTTGACCTGACCTCCTCACCCAGTTCGCGTAGCTGGGGAGAGGAGCGGAAATATGTTCTCACCACACGGTTGATCGATTGGTTTCATGAAAATTATATTCCTGAGGGTGACTACTCCCGGGATGATCCTGAACTGTCACCGCTATATCATCACCTGCATGATATGCCCCCTGCGCTGTTTACCGTCGGGACGCTGGATCCGCTGCTGGATGATTCCCTGTTTATGCATGCCCGCTGGACAGCCGCGGGAAATAAGGGGAATCTGGCAATCTACCCCGGCGGGATTCATGCCTTTAATGCATTTCCCATTCAGCTAGCGCGAGATGCCAATGACCGGGTAATGGTGTTCCTTCGGTATTGCCTGATGTAGTGAAATTTGGTGGCGGGCTATATCAGACGTCCTGTCCCTGGCTGCTTTCTTGTTTCAATGGCAGCCGGATGATAAACCGGGTTCCGCCTCCGGTTTTAGACTGGACTTCCATGGTTCCCCGGTGGTTATTGGTCACAATCATGTAGGATACGGACAGACCCAACCCGGTTCCCTCTCCTACGGGTTTGGTGGTATAAAATGGTTCAAACACCCGTTTACGGCCTTCCGGGCTGATACCGGGTCCGTTGTCTTCAATCTCGATCCTCACCATGTCCGGCTCCCTTTTTAACCGCAGGATGATTTGAGGTGGATCGTCAGACTCCTTCTCAGACATTTCCCAGGCTGCGTTCGCCAAGAGGTTCAGGATGACCTGCTCAATTTCTGTCGGGGCGCAGGGGACAGCAGGCAGTCTGGAGTCGAACTCCCTGATCACCTTGATGTCCCTGAAATCGTATTTTTTCTTCAGGTTATAGTCTTTGCTCGCCAGTTCCAGGACCTCTTCTAATAAAACCGACAGATCAGTCAGTGCCCTATTCGGGTCACTTTTCCGGCTGAACTGCAGCATGCTTGAGATAATATCCGCCGCTTTTCTACCGGACTCCAGGATACCGTTGAAGAGTGAGACGATCTTCCTTTTTTCAAGATAGTGCTGGAGTTTGAGAAGATCGATCTCCAGTGCCTCGGCCACCTCGCGGTTGGCAGGCAGATCGGGGGAGAGGCGTTTCAGAATGGTCTGGGTCCCGAGCAGGATACCGCCAAGGGGATTGTTTAACTCATGGGCCATCCCTGCTGCCAAACCGCCCAGAGACATCATTTTTTCGGTCTGGATCATCAGCTCTTCGGCACGTCTTTTCTGGGTAACATCAGTGAAGAATATCAGTATGGCTGACCGATCATTCCAGGGGATGATAACCGCTTTGACTTCGACCCAGCGGATGCTCATCTCCGGGGTGATAATCCGGTGGGTATAAAGGCCAACATCCTGTCCCATTTTCAACTGTTGTAACTGTTTTTGGGTGACCCACTCCCGGTCCTCCGGGTGAATAACATCTTCAATCCGTAACTGTTGTAGCTCGTCGGCTGAGTAGCCAGACAACTCTATCGCTTTGGGGTTGAAGTACTGAAACCTGTGGTCCTGGATGACGACAATGGCTTCAATGGCGTTTTGAACCACATTCCGATATTTCTCTTCGCTCTCTTTCAGGGCCGTTTCTGTCCTGATCTGTTCGGTAATATCCTGGCAAAGTGCTGTCAGACCGACAACCTTCCCTCTTATGTCATAAATGGGGGCGTTAAACCACTGGCAGGTAATAATTCTGCCATCCTTTGTCTTGTTATCATTAATATTTTTGGACGCTTTCGGGGTTTTAAACAGATGAACCTGTTTAACCGCCTTGTACTCGTATTCAGGGAGCAATAAATCAAAAGTACTGGCGCCAATGGCTTCTTCGGCCGTGTGTCCGAATATTTGTTCAGCCCCGGGATTCCAGGCTGTTATGACAAAATCGTTGTCAAACTCGAGCACTCCCAGGGGGGTGAGCTTGACAAGTGTCGCAAAACGGTGTTGCGATTTTTGAATTTCTCTGGCTGCCAGGATTTGATTCGTTGTTATGTTTGCACAGTGCAACGCCATCTCAACCACCATTTTCAGTTCTCTCTCCAGACAGGGTTTTAGAACGTACTGAAACGGAGTTGAACCAGCCTCTTCGATTTCTTCTGCTTCCTGTGGGGTTGTGGAGAAGATGACTGGAATATCAAGTTTGGAGCGGATTTGAGTGGCGGTTTTAACAATGTCCGTCCCATGTTCAATTTGGAAGCTCATCAGAACAAGATCTGGCTGGACCTCACGAACCTGCTCAAAGGCCTGGTTTGTATCTGTGATGATGGATACCACCTTGTACCCCAGCTTCCCAAGACTGTTTTCAACGTCTTGGGCATCCGCGCTATCCTGCTCAACAATGATGATTCGGGTTTTATTCACAATGATTGTTTTGTTGAGGTGCTGCATTGGGCTGGAATGGTTCGGTGATCATTGCTTTTCCTGAAAGGGTTTATGATTGAACAAACCCGTATTAGCAAAGAGGTCTTTTGTCCAAGCATATAACTCACATTTCGCAGTTAGCAAAACAAGATTTTCCATTTTACCCCTGTCGTCTA
>JAOZRE010000497.1 GCA_029940215.1 bacterium
GTTTACTCTCCCCCGCAATTTTGGGCGCTTTTTTGTTGTACACGGCAAACATGCCTGTATCCGATATGAACCCCGGGCAGACAACAGAAGCGCTTACTCCGGTATTGTACAGTTCTGCCCGTAAACTGCTGGTCCAGGCGATGAGTCCGGCTTTTGATGCGGCGTAGGTTGCTGAATAAGGGCTGCCTTTTTTCCCGCCGAGAGAAGAAATAGTGACGATATGACCACTGCTGTTTTTTAACATATCGGGCAGTACCAGGCGGGTGATCATTAAGGGGGCAATCAGGTTGGTTTGAATCATGTTTTCGATCTCTGCCTGCGTCAAATCATTAAAACTGCTAAGCCATTCGATACCCGCATTGTTTATCAAGAGATCGATCTGACCAAATTCGTCTTTTACCTTCTCCACCATTTTTTCACGAGAGTCCGGGTCGGTAACGTCGGCAGGAACGGCGATCGCGCGAACATTATAGCTTTCCAGCTCAGCCGCTACCGCCTTGAGTTTGTCCTCAGACCGGGCCGACAGCGCGATGTTTACTCCTTCACGGGCCAGTACACGAGCGATGTTGGGGCCAATTCCCATTGAGCCGCCGGTTAAAAGAGCGTTTTTCCCCTTCAGGTCTTTCATTGAACCCCCCTGTTTGCTGGTTGGTATTCGTTTAGAATTCTATTTTGTGGGTGATGACAGAGATGACAGAGTTCCTGTGATTTCTTGCGCTTCTGCCATCATCGTCTCAACCACCTCTTTGACAGTTATCAGTTTATTTACCAGTCCGCCTATCTGACCGCAATAAACCGTCCCCTCTTCACAATCTCCATCAACACAAGCCATAATAGACCTGCCTCCACCAATCATTTCCATCAGTTTATCCGGTGGCATGCCTTCGTTTTCGGCTTTGATAATCTGGGCGGTCAGGCTGTTTTTCAAGGATCGGGTGGGGCCCACACTTGTACGACCGGTAATGCAGGTATCGTTGTCCCTGCTGGCAACAATGGCATCTTTGGCATTTTGATGTGCACCTGATTCCAAGGTTGCGGCAAACCGGGTTCCCACCTGGACACCCTGTGCCCCCAGAGCCAGAGCTGCCACAAACCCATGTCCGTTCGCAATTCCCCCGGCGGAAACCACCGGGATTTTCAGAGCGTTTACAACCTGCGGGATCAGTGTCATGGTTGTCAGCTCATCATACCCATTGTGTCCGCCGGCTTCAAAGCCTTCGGCAACAACAATATCCACCCCAGCATCTTCACATTTCTTTGCCAGGGTCACAGACGAGACCACATGGATCACTTTACATCCAAGATCATGGATCATCTGAGTATAGCGTTTCGGACTGCCTGCAGAGGTGGAGATCACAGATGCACCACCCTTGATGGAAACATCGATCATCTCATCAGCGTCCGGTCTGGCAAGGGGGACATTGACACCAAAGGGTTTGGATGTTTTGGAACGGACGATTTCCAGTTCGGATGCGATCTCCTCCAGAGACATACCACCCGCGCCAAGGAGGCCCAAACCGCCGGCTTCGGAAACAGCAGCGGTCAATTCTCCTTTTCCAACAAAGACCATTCCACCCAGAAGAATCGGGTATTGAATGTTTAATATCTTACAAATTTCTGTAGAAAACATATCATTCTCCTTACTTTTTGGTTGAACCGATCATCTCTCGAGCTTTGTCTTTATACATTTCCATGGGGGCTTCCAGACCCATCATCATCTTCTGGGCCGCAAATGAGCCTTCCGCATGAATGGTACAGACCTCGTGCCAACCATGGAAATCACTGGCAACCATATGATGCGCGTAACTCATCAACTTTAAACGTTCCTCAGCATTGTAGCCATTACCACCACCGAGGCTTTTTTCCAGGTAGGGTCTTAAGTCCTTGTTCTGCCAATCCTGATAGGTTGGTTGAGTTACCAGCAGACCACCGCACAAGTCCTGAATATCACGGACAAACTCATGAAAATTGGAGGCAAAGAACAGCTTGGCAATGTTGGCAGTCAGCCGGTCTGCGACATAGTAGCCGGAATTCAGAAAGTTTTCGGGCTTGGAGATCGCTGCCTGAGCCAGTGCTTTGGTGGTTTCAACATATTTGATCATATTATTGAAAATTTCCCGCACATGGGAGGCAGTTTCAATCCCGTTTGCATCCGCGATCAGCATGCCCAAGCCGGTCATCCGCTCGATAATCGGTATCTTGTAACTCACGGCCGTAAAACGATGAAACGCTGTAAAAGCATACGCCAGCGCCTGGGCAAACTGGGTTTCACCATTCATAAACACCCGCTCTTTGGGAACCCGCACATTATCAAAAACGACAAGCGCCTCTACATGGCCACGACGGGGCGCCGGTGTCGGAAAATGGTACTTATCTTCGTAACGGAAATTAGGTCGACAGATCTGCACGATTCCCGGTGTGTTCATCGGAATCGCGAAAGCGATGGCGTACTCCTTCTCGTCTTCTGACAGATTTCGGGTCGGGATAACGATAATTTCGTCACAATAAGCCGAGGCGGTGATATGCGCCTTGGTTCCGGAAACGATAATTTCATCTTCCGTTTCATCCACAACACGCAGATAGTAGTCCGGACTATCCTGCTCACAGGGGCTTTTACTGCGATCCCCTTTGGTGTCAGTGACTGCTCCCGCCATGGAAAGGTCATTTCGCGCACAATGCTTGCGGTAGGCATCCACTCGGTCCTGGTAGGTTTTGTTCCCCATCAGGGCGGTCGTCGCCGTCAAGGCGTTAATCAGATCAGTCCCCACATCCTTGACAAAAGGTATCGCGCCCTCACCATAGGTACAGGCGGTACCGACCAGGTTAAAACGTTTAGCAACCGCCTCCGGGTTATCGGGGATATCAAAATAAGTACTGATCTCTTCTCCGGTTTCCCTGTCTTTGGTCACAGCAATATCCCTCATTTCAGGATCATGTCCCATTTTAAAATCAAACACACCGGTTTCAACGCCGACTTTGATAAAGGGATCTTCCGTTACATCATCGACCTGATTACCCAGTATAAAAACCTTACGCCCATCTCTAAGTCCTTTTCTATATTCATCTGCTGTACGAAGTGCCATATTTTCCTCTTTAAAATTGTTTATTAACTGGTAACTATTCCGCCGTGCCTGATATAAACCCCTTTCACTCGAAAGACTCGTTTAAAGATGATCTAAGGCTCT
>JAOZRE010000123.1 GCA_029940215.1 bacterium
TGGACATCATACTTAATTGAGGTTAGGTATTATGTTCCCAGAACTAAGAGGGGAACCGGGTAAAAAACACTTTCGTTCCAGGGATGTCTGAAAACGATTGCACATCTAGCCACATAGGACAACGTGTTTTTATTACGCTAACGAAAAACACTTGGGAAGCGCAGACTTACTAAAAGGGCTAACATCGGCTTTCCCTTTGCGAAGGCTCCGTAGAGCGTGACCCTCCCTTTTCAATGAATTCCATAAACAGTTTGGCCAGGGGTGTCAATGTACGCTGTTTCTGGTAGGTCATATAGAAATTGCGATGCAGGTCCACCCCCTCTATTGGAATCGCCTTCAATTCACCGGATGCCAGTTCATCCGCAACCGCTATGGTTGAAATCACCGAAGCCCCCAGATTGTTTTTTATCCCCTGGCCATTCTGGCGGGTGATATCGGCCTGGGACACGGTTACCGGTATGACCGCAGCCCTGATCTCTTCCGGATTGGGTATCACTGAGGCCTGTACCCTGGCAGCCCGCACCAACCGCCTGGCTGGTAATCTTGCCAATCCGACCCCTGCCAGCCAGGTAACAGACATCATCGAACAGATCCCAGCCGCCTTGAGCTAAAAAAACAGCTCTTTTCAGCTTTTCTCTCCGATGGTATCGATGGCGGCGAACTCGGGTTCATGGAGGGGCAGCAGAATATCCGCCTCTGCTTTGATCTGTTCCAGGATGTCGTATGCCTTGTACACATCAATATGGGTGCCCGGGGGAATCACATCCATTTCCAGTCCCTTGATGGCTGGTGGTGGGAAGAAATTCTCGTTGATCACACAAAACCCGGTAATCGCTGTTTTCCCGGCCGGGGTATCGATAAAAACAGACAATCCCCCTTCGGTGTGGGCGGGTGTATGACGAACTGAAATACCGGGAACAATTTCCTGGTCTTCTGTCACAACCATGATCTGCCCATTGTCTTCGATGTCCCAGATAAATTCGTCATTGTAACGATAGTCGAGGGGATGGGGGTCGTTGATGTGTTCCAGTTCCTTTTCATGGATGAAAAACCTGGCATTGGTGCACTTGCTGTCATTTTCACAATGATCATTGTGCAGGTGTGTGTGAATCACAATATCGATATCCTCCGGTACCAGCCCCCATTTCTTCAAGCCCTCTTCAAAGGTATAGATTTTTCCGCCAATCGCTTTTTCACGGGATTCAGATTGAATGGGATGTCGCTCTCCCGTATCGACCAGAATTTTTTTATTGCCCCCTTCTATATACCAGCAATAGATCGCAATCGTAAACTCTATGCCATTATTGGCTTGATAGGTCATCATACTTTTATCGAAGACCTTTGTTCCCATTACAATAGGATGGATCTTATATGTAGTCATTTAAGTCCTTTGTTCTTGATTTCAGTCCGCTTTTAAGAGGGGTATCCAGTTATCTGTTGAATATCCGATAGCTAAAGCGTAACGCTTTGGGTTGAATATTACAATCCGCTCTGAACTCTCCCTGGACAAGATTCACAAAGCAGGTAATTGGAAAAGGTGGCGGGCTGGCCGAATTTGCTGTTGACATTTACTAGACGACCGGTCTAATATTTTTTAAAAATTAACTTATCCATTAATCGTTGTTGGCGAAATGATATGAAAGGTGACATTACAAAAGAGCGAATATTGCTTGAAGGCGCTAAAATAGTACATCTAAAGGGGTATCATGCCACGGGCTTACAGGAGATTTTGAAAGCTTCCGGTGTTCCCAAGGGCTCTTTCTATTTTTATTTTAAAAGCAAGAAGGATTACGGTCTTCAGCTGATCGATTTTTATACGGATAGTATCATATCGAGGGGGAAGAGGTTCCTTGAGCGGGAGGATCTAAGCCCTTTGGAAAGTATGCAGGAGCACATCGGCTGGATTATGGATCACAGTACCGACCTGGATTTCAAGGGCGGTTGTCCCATTGGCAATCTGTCCCAGGAGCTTGGGGATACCGATGACGCATTTCGGGAGAAATTAAACGAAGCCTACCAGAGACTGATCGACTTGCATGGCCTGTTTCTGGAAGAGGCTCAAAAACAGGGGGAAATCGCCACCGATCTGGATATTGGTGAAATTGCCGAACTGATATTCAACTGTTACCAGGGGGCACTGATTCAGATGAAGGTATCGAGAAGTACTAAACCGGTGGAGATGATTGAACGGACCCTATTAAAACTCATTTCATAGGCAGTTGTAAGTAAGGAACGTATCAGATTCAGAACTTTTTTCACTTTCGGCTGTTTGAAAAGCAGAGGCTGTTTAAAAAGAAAAAAAATCCATTTGGAGGAAAAATGAGCGATCAGGAGATTTATCAGAAATTTATGGAGTACATGAACAACCCGGTCTGGGAGTTTACCGAATCAGAGCATTTGATGCCGATGCTGACATCCTTTCTTTCGCCAGAGGAAGCTGAGTTTCTGACAGGTTTTCCTCAAGGGTCGCGAACCCTTGAGCAGATTGCGGATATCAAGAATTTGGCCCCGGATGAACTGCTTCCCATTATTAAGGCGCACTGCCGGAAAGGAACGATTTATGAGGGGAAACGGGGCGATTCAGTTCGTTACCGGTTGTGGAGCGCTGTAGAGATGTTTACACGTGCAGTGTTCTGGCCGAGTGAGGTTCAGGAGGAGGCGAAAGCGATGGCGCCTCACGTTAGCAAGTACTATATGGATGGCTGGTATGAACAGAAGAGAGCCTTTACGCATCCTGAATTGAGAACGATACCGATCAGCGAAACGGTGGAAAGTGGCACTGGATTTATGCCGTTTGAAGATATACTGCAGGTTGTCGAAAATTATGAGTACTATACCGTATCTGAATGTCCCTGCCGGGCACGTCACAATGAGGATCCGGCCTTCAAGGATAGTCCATTTCCCATGGAAGTGTGTCTTCATTTTAACGAACTGGGTCACTATATAGTTGATAATAACCTGGGCCGGGAAATCACCAAGGAGGAGACCCTGGAGATTTTGAAAAAATCGGCGGATGCAGGCCTGGTTCACGGAATCAACAACTGGGAGGAGAATCCCGACACCATCTGTAACTGTGACCTGGAGTACTGCACCTATTTCAAACCCTATCATCAATTGGGATTTGAAAAGAGCCATGACCCTTCCAATTATCTGGTCAGTACCATGCCGGAATTGTGCAAAGCCTGCGGACTTTGTGTTAGGCGTTGCCCGATGGACGCCCTGCAGTTGAAGTTCTCAACAGAGGCGACCAATAAATTCCGAAAAGTGGTGGTTGTTCAGGAAGAGAATTGTATCGGATGCGGGGTGTGTGTGCACAAATGCAAGGCAAAAGCCATCATTCTGAAGCAGCGGGAAACGACCACGTGGCCGCCCAAAACCGTCAAGGACATGGTCAACCTTAATGCCATGGCTGTACTGACAGCAAAAGGCCTGATGGAGAATAAGAACTAAGAAGCTTCTGAATGAGCAGGGTGTGAGCTGCCCTGCTTTCCACGTTGTGACTCCTACCTTCCCTTGTTTAGATTATTACTGTATTCTTAGAAATAGATTAGCACGAGGTGTAGCTGGAATACGGGGATTGTCGGATATCAGGCGAAAGGGAAAAACATGTCGTTACTTACTACTGAAGAGAGATCATTTCTGTTGAATGATGCTCCGTTTTTGGAGGGATTGGAAAAAAAGCTGATTTCGGATCTTATCGCGATTTCAAATGTCGCAACCTACCCTAAAGACGGATTGGTTACTCAAATAGGAGATTTTACAACTGATTTTATTCTTGTCATTTCCGGTCTCCTTCGCGTGAATGCCTGCTCGTCATCCGGAAAGCAGATAACCTTCCTATTGGTGAAGCCGGGCGAACCCTATAACATGTTGAGTCCCTACCTGGACACGCCCCGTTTTCTGGAGGCCGTAGCGATGGAAAAAACGCGCTGCCTGTGGACCAGGGGGACTGAGTATCGGGAGTTCGTTGAAAACAATCCACCTCTGGCCAGCAAGATGATGACTGCAATTGGAAGTGCCCTTGACGGAGCAAACTCACGAATCCTGGATTTGATGGAAAAAAATGTCGAAGAAAGGATCATGCGCGTGTTGAGTACCCTGCATGCTAAGTTTGGCTCCCCCCTGCGCTTTACCAGCCACGAAATTGCCGATATTGCCGGCACTACCACTGCAACCGTTCTGAGGTCCATGGCCCATCTCAGAGACTTAAATATCATTGAGACCGAACGAGGCATAATCTGGATCAAGGATTCGGAAGCTTTAAGTGATACTGAATTTGGAAATTTTCGAATTTAGTCGTTTTTTTTAGTCGATTCTACGCAAAATATATCCCCTTTCTATTCATTATCAGCATTAATAACAAATAGTTATATATCGTTCTTCCCCGATTTTCCCCATATGTCGGCCGACATAGTTGTCCTCTGAAAAATACAGTTTAATATAAACTAGAATTACTGAACAAAGTTGGCTGGCTTCACTGCCGACCAACATTCTGTTTGAAAAATCCAACCTCAGGTGTGAATTGCCCACGTGCAGCTTGGTAAAAAGAGGAGAAAAAAATGAACACGTACGATGTCGTTATTGTCGGCGCAGGGCCTGCCGGTTTAACGGCGGCCATCTACGCCATTCGGGCAAACATGTCGGTTCTGGTTCTGGACCGTCTTGCCCCGGGCGGACAGATGATCAACACCAACGAAATAGAGAATTACACGGGTGTGGGTAAGATCAACGGTGCTGAACTGAGTATGCAGATGTTTGAACACACACAGGAACTGGGTGTTGAATTTGACTATAAAACCATCGTGAAAATCGAAGACAATGGTCAGACAAAAACCCTGCACTGTGAAGAGGACGATACCCCCATCATCACCAGAACTGTCATTCTTGCAACCGGTACAACGCCCAGAACACTCAATGCCTCCGGGGAAGAAGCATACACCGGGACAGGTATCAGCTGGTGCGCCATCTGTGACGGGGCGCAGTACCGGGATAAGAATGTGGTGGTAATCGGCGGTGGCAACTCCGCTGTGGAAGAATCCATCTACCTGGCCGGCATCACCAAATCCCTGACCATCGTCACTATGTTTGACTTGACAGCAGACCCCAAAGCTTGCGATCAGCTCAGGGCCATGCCTGACGTCACCGTCTATCCATATCAGGAAATCCTGGAATTTACGGGTGGAGAAAAGCTCGAAGGCGTCCGCTTCAAGTCTACCAAAGAGGATGCTGTGGAGCGCCATGTTCGCTGTGACGGAGTTTTCGAATATATCGGCCTGCAGCCCAATACAGATATCTTTGGCCACCTGAATATTCTGGATAAGATGGGGTTTATTGCAGTGGATGATGAAAAGAAAACAGCCGTTGACGGTATCTACAGCGCCGGTGATGTTACCTCTAAAAAACTGCGACAGATTGTGACCGCCTGCTCCGACGGCGCCATTGCCGCCAACAGTGCCGCCAAATATGTGGACAGCCTGAAAAGATAAAAAAGGAGAAAAAATGATCCAGGAAATAAACACGGAAGCGTACGACGGGATGGAAAAGTCCGGCCCGATGATGGTTGAGTTTTATTCCAAGAAATGCGGGCCTTGCAAAATGCTGTCATTTGTCCTGAAGGCCATCGACAAGCTTAATCCGGATTTTAGGATTTACACCATCGATTTTGATGAAAATCAGGAACTCAAGGAGCGCTTGGGTGTTACCGGGTTCCCGACCATGCTGCTGATGAATGACGGCGTAGAGACGAGCAGATTGAAAGGCCTTCAGCAAAAACCGGCCATTATCAAGGCCATTGAAGATATCATGTAGAATAGCCCTGTTTGCACATGCCAGGTTTAAAAAAAATAAACATTAGGAGAAAGAACTGAGCAATAAGATCACATACACCAGCCAGGATCACCTGATTACCAGCCAGAATAAGGCTGAGAAAGCGTTTTTGGCTGAGTTTGGAAAAAAGGCGTACACCCTGGAAGATCCTTATGTGGTGGAAAACCCTTATCTGATCAATCCTTTGTGCGCATTGGTACTGTTTAAGACCGATGCTTCCGTAGCCCCGACTGTCACGATCAAGGGCAAGCGATTCGCTCGGGAAGACATGAGCCATACTTTTGCAGCTGGCACCACACACATGCTGCCGATCCTGGGATTGTATGCAGACTTTGCCAACACGGTTGTAATCTCTCTGCCGGACGGATCCAGCAAAGCGATCACCATCAAGACCGCTGCAGTCCCGGCTGATGTCTGCAAATGCACGAGCATCAGTACCTCTGCAGACTACCTGCAGGACAATTTCATGTTCCTGACCCCCGCCGGTAAAAACCAGCCAACAGCCTACGACTACAAGGGTGATATTCGCTGGTTTCTGACGGAAAATACCATGTTTGATATCAAGCGTGCCCAAAACGGAAATATCCTGACCGGTTCCAGTCGCTTCTGCCGTATGCCTTATAATTCCACTGGTTTGGTTGAACTGAACATGCTGGGCAAAATTCACAAGGAGTTCCGCCTGCCCGGTAACTACCACCACGACCAGTTTGAAATGGAAGATGGCAACCTGTTGATCCTGACCCAGGATTTCCATCGCGACACCTGTGAGGATATGTGTGTGCTGGTCGACCGCAACACCGGTGAGATTTTGAAAAGCTGGGATTACAAAACATTTTTGCCCCAGGACGTCGCCGGATCTGGTTCCCAGGATCCCCATGACTGGTTCCACAACAACGCAGTCTGGTATGACAAGCCCACCCACAGCCTCACTTTTTCTGGACGCCATCAGGATGCCATTGTCAATATCAATTATGATACCAGTGAACTGAACTGGATTGTCGGTGATCCTGAGGGATGGCCCCAGGAGATGGTGGACAAGTACTTTTTTACACCGGTGGGTGATGTGGAAAATTTTGACTGGCAGTATGAGCAACACGCCTGCCTGATCACTCCGGAAGGCGATGTGATGTGTTTTGACAATGGCCAGTATCGCGCCAAGAAAAAGGAAAACTATATTACCAACCCCGAAAACTTTTCCCGTGGTGTCCGCTACCGGATCGATACCAAGAAAATGGAGATCGAACAGGTATGGCAGTACGGCAAGGAGAGAGGTCAGGAGTTCTTTTCAGCCTACATCTGCAATGTTGAGTACTATGCTGACGGCCACTACATGATCCACTCCGGTGGAATTGGCATGGAAAACGGATATGCCTCCGATAAGCTGGGTGCTTTCCTGAGTTCTGCAGATCCTACTGCTGAAATCCGCTCGGTCACCGTTGAAGAAAAGGACGGCATTGTCCTGTACGAAATGGAAACCGAAGGTAACTTCTACCGCGCTGAAAAGCTGACCATATACCATGATGGCGACAACGCAATTTTTGGAGCAGGCCAACTCCTTGGTAATCTGGACGTAACCCCTGAATTCGATACAGTTGCAGAAGCTGAAGAAGTGGAAGAGCAACCGGACGTCTGGCACAATATCATCATTGAAGAGGATGAAGACCGATTTGTCTTCCATGGCAAATTCGAACCGGGAACCCTGGTCATGATCTGCATGGAAGGAAAGGAAGAAAATCACCAATATTTTGTGAACACATCAGCTGTTTTCCACCTGGCCATGTGCTCTGGGGCTTTCCTGGAAGACGATGATCGCGATGTGAAGATGAATATCAGCAAGGAAGGACTGCAGGGGCGATTCCACATCAAGCTGGTGATCAACGAAAAGAAATATGACACCGGTATTTCCGTTTACTGCCCGTAAAATCACGTGAGAGGGAGACCCTGAAGAACTCCTTCGGGGTCTTGTTGATTTTAGGGATTTTATAATTTAACATAATCTTGAGGAGACACGATTTATGGAAGCAGCACTGGAAAGCGGAGAACAATCCTTTTTCGCTAAAAACAAGAAAACAATTTTCTGGGTCATTACAGTTATTACGCCGTTGATTATCATGATGCTCCCGACGGGTGAGATGTTCACACCCAAGATTCGCCTGTTTGTTGCCGTAACCGCAGCCGGCATCCTGCTTTTTGCATTTGAATCACTACCGCAGCTGGTCTCATCCATCCTGCTGCCGCTGGCATACGTATTGATTGGCCTGGCGCCGTCAAAGGCCATTTTTGTTCCCTGGGCCACTGTCATACCCTGGATGTTCATGGGTGGGATTCTGATGGCTAACGTTCTGGAAAGTGTTGGATTGCTGAAACGTATTGCCTACTGGTGCATCATCAAGACTGGTGGAACTTACAAAGGGATCCTGTATGGTATTATGTTCGCCGGGATCATCCTGAACCTGCTGGTTCCCGCACAGGCCGTTATTCCCCTGGCAGCGTTTACCTTCGGTATTTGCAAGGCCCTGGACCTGGGTCAGTCGAAAGCATCCGCCGGGATAATGCTGGCTGGCGCCATGGCAGCTCTGATGCCCCTGTTCTTCTTTTACAACCCCAACTTTGCAGTCATCCAGGGTGGGGCCAGTTCAGTCTACAAAGAACAGATTACCTGGGTGATGTACTTCTGGCACAACCTGCCCAACATCGGCTGGTCATTTTTTATGATCTTCGTGATCTCGAAAATGTTCAAGCCTGAAAAGCCCATTGATGCCAAGGCTTTTGTCCAGGGCGAGTATCAGAAGCTCGGAAAGATGAGTGTGCCAGAGAAGAAGAGTATTTTTGTCACTTTACTGCTGTTTGTCTTCATGTTGACGGCTCAGTTTCACAAGATCAACATTGGCTGGGGTTTTGCTCTGGCGGGTTGTATGATGTATCTGCCGGGTATCAACATCGGAACGGATGATGATATCAAACGCATCCCCTTCTCACTGGTCTTTTTTGTAACGGCTTGTATGGCCATTGGTGTAGTTGCCAACGTTCTCGGGTTTGGGAAAATTCTGGCGAGTACGGTCATGCCGTTGATGCAGAACAGTGGCGACGCCGTTTCCCTGGGTCTGGTCTGGTTACTGAGCGTGGCGGCCAATTTCCTGATGACACCGCTGGCCATCTGGGCATCTTTTTCAGCGCCCCTGGCTGAGCTGGCCATGAGCCTGGGAATTGATCCTCGTGCCTTTTTCTATACCATCTTCCAGGGTACGGACCAGATCGCAATGCCTTACGAGTATATCCTGGTCCTGATCTTCTTCTCCTTCGGCCTGATCACCGTTAAGGATTTTGCGAAATTCTTCAGTGTCAAGATGCTGCTGAATATCGTTTTTATTATTGTAATCAAGGTTCCCTGGTGGAATCTGATCGGACTGCTGTAAAACGAAAAACGGTCGCTCATGCAAGGGAGAAAAAGGAGACAAGATAAAGGGGATAGTCCCCTTTTTAATGGTTCCCTGGTGAAATCTGATCGACCGTTGTTTCAAACCTGCCGTAGTCAGGGCTAACGCATCTGTCATTTATAGCCTTGAAATTCAGCCAGCTGTTATCAGGTATGCAGTCACCTGATTCATAATCAAGGGGTCAGTGGGAATGGCCGCAACCACATTCCTTGTCCTGGGAATGGTCGCATCCGCAATCCCCTTTATCCGAGGTTCCGCAGCCGCTACCCTCTTCGTGAGAATGGCCACAACCACATCCACCTGTGTGAATGTGACCCCTTTCAATCTCTTCAGTTGTCGCGTTACGGATATCAGCAACTTCAATATCAAACTGCAGGGTTTGTCCGGCCAACGGGTGGTTCATGTCCAGGGTAAACGTGTCTTCGTCCACATTCGTTATGGTTGCTAGTCTGGGTCCCTGGGACGTATCCAGTTGAAATTGAGTTCCCAATTTAACCTGGTCGGCATTGGGGAAACTGGCCAATGGAACAGATTGAACCAGTTCACTCTGGTATTCACCATATCCCTGCTCAGGAGACACCTGGGTTCTCACCCTGGCTCTGAGAGATTTCCCTTCCAAGGCGTCTTCCAGAACCGGTAGAATATTACTTGCACCATGAATATACGCCATGGGCCCCTGTTGTTGAGTACTCTCCAGCAATTCCCCACTATCATTGGCCAGCTCATAATGGATTGAAACAACTTTATTTTTTTCAACTATCATCTTTCCTCTTTTACAATTTGGGATTTACCTCAAGGGAGGCAGTGCCGATTCAACTATACGGGTTTTAAC
Source organism: bacterium (assembly GCA_029940215.1). Taxonomy (GTDB): domain Bacteria; phylum SAR324; class SAR324; order XYD2-FULL-50-16; family XYD2-FULL-50-16; genus JAHJRI01. Next base: position 10,096 of record JAOZRE010000123.1, read on the forward strand.
TTCTCTGACTGACTCTCCGGTAGCGCCATCGAGGTGGTTGTTCAGTCTTTCCTTACAATAAGGGCTTATACAATCAACTATTAGACTGTTTTAGAGATCTGGTCCATACCGCTGCTGGTGGAATGCCAGAACAAAAAACGACAATCAAAGTTGGGATACACTCATGTCCAGATTCAATTTTTCCATGAGACCGTTGAGAAAGCTTTATCGAGCTTTACCTGCCCCCATTTTTTTGGAGGGGTTGGTGCAATGGTATCGCTGACCAGTGTTGTTCCCCAACCAATGTCATTGATTTCAACAGTTCCAGCCTGATTGCCAATAATTACGCCAACCCCTTTGAGCAATGCCACATCAAAGGTCCCGTTTTTCCAGAACCCGCCCCAAAATTCAGTCCCCTTAACACCAATAGATGCAAAAGCAGTTTTAATGCGGAATCGATCCGGTCGGGACTTGGCAATCCTGCCGGACTTACTGTGAAAAACGCCCTGCCTGATCTGAAATACGGCCTGATCTTCCCGGGTTGCCTTTTGAAATCCATAACGTTCGATTACCAGTGTTGTTCGGTCACCAAGAATCAATTCTGCCCCATCGGTCATTTTGATTTTCAATCGGGTGTTAGCAAGGGTAATGATGACATCCCCTTCGTAAACAACACTTCCAGACTTCAAATTGCGGTCCTGCATGTTCCGCGTTGCTGAGGCGTTACCGTAGAATTTTACCAGCTTTCCGATGCTGGTCGGCTGCTGAACATTGGATCCTGATGGGGGGGTAGTGCATGACCCTAAAAATATCGCCCCCAGCACCCATACAAATACCTTTTGAATCATACCGCCCTTCTCGTTTTAGTTTAAGCACTATCAGGGTTCTTGACTACTGAACCCCGTTACAATTTGTATATTTTTAAATTTTTGAGCCGACCCTTAGCCGTCACCGGTCTCTGATATTAGGTAGACAGATCGAGAGCTCAAATCCACATTATTGAAAAGATTGTGCCATAGTTGTAAAAACTCGTTAGCTGTCTGTTGGTACGGATCAGCCACCTTTATCATTTTTAGGGACCTCTGCATGAAATGGTTGAGGGCAATTTGCTTTTACTCCCTGAATTCCCGATACTCAGGAGATGACGAGTGTTAGTCTAATTTATATCAAGCAGCATTTATTGCAGCCTTTCACGATTAATGGAGAATCTATTTCTGATGGGTATGGTGAAAACGGCCGGACTCGACTGGCAGGGCAGGGATGACCAGACACAACTGGTCGCGATCTATATCAGGTAATTGCAGGCCAACAAGGCAACTGCCATTCCGTTCAGGAAGATTAAACAAAAGCAGGCGACAAAACGGTCGGTCAGGCAATGTGACCGACCGTTATTTCAGACCTGCAGCTGTCAGGTTCGCTCATCTTGAATTTGTCTGTGAGCGGATCAGACCTCCTGGGTCCACAAGCCGTGCAGGTTGCAGCACGTCAGTTGTCCGCCTCCGGCTATCAACATCCCGACAACGTTGCCGCAAACCCCGCATTGGTATACTTCAAATCGTTCAGCCATCGTCTTATCCTTTTAGTGGTTAGATTTTATGATGAATATCATTAGATATTGGTAATAGTTTCAATCGGGTCCACTAAAATATCAAGAAAATTATTTAAGGCTCAGTCGTCTTGTCAGAATGAAAGCGATATCGTCAAACCCCCTTCGATTTTTCCATTCAGGCAACAAAAAGATCAATTATTTCTGGAACGCTTGTCCGATTATTTCTGACCTTCAGCTTTTATTTGGAACAGGCTGAGGCTGGCATGCGAGAGCCCATTAAAACCTATCGAGTCATAAGCGTCACCTTTTTGACATGATCCTTGAATATTTTCATCCCCCCGCCTTCGCTGATAACACGGGCAACCGCTTCCCTGT